>DATBRN010000021.1:0-5600 GCA_036560225.1 Pyrinomonadaceae bacterium
ATCCTCACGTCCTTCAGATTAATGCAATTCTGCGATCAGCAACATCGCAACATACCGCGCCTACGTCGTCAGGCGCGTGAACCTTTTTTGGAAATCAATCCTGAAACCGCCGCGTCATTGAACATTCAAACTGACGAATGGGTGAGACTCGAAACAACCATGGGAGGTATCCGGCTCAAGGCCAAGTTGAATCCATCCCTTCATCCCAAAGTCGTCGCGACGCAATACGGTTGGTGGCAAGAGTGTAAAGAGCTGGGACTCCCAGATTACGATGCGCTCGCCCAGCATGGTTCCAACGTCAATCTGATCATTTCCAATAACAATAGCGATCCGATCAGCGGCGCCGTGCCTCATCGGTCGCAGGCTTGTCGTGTGAGAAGATTAGACTTGCAGGGGGAGAGTCGATAAAACGGTGGGTGGGTCCGTCGCTCCGCTCCTTAACCCGCCTAGGGGTTGTGGAATGCAAGTAAATCAACTGTTCAGCTGACCGTCCAATTCACCAACGATAGGAGGAATAATCATGGTTAACGTTTTTGTGCGGCACCGAATAAAAGACTACACAGTCTGGAAACAAGTATTCGACGGCTTCGTGGCGAAGCGTCGCGCCGGAGGCGAGCGAACCTATAAGGTTGCGCGTCTCGTGGGCGAACCCGACAACCTATGCCTTTTCTTCGAGTGGGATACTGCGGCGAATGCCGAGCGCTTTATTGCCTCGGCCGAACTCCGCAGCGCCATGCAACAAGCCGGCGTAGCCGAGCAACCCGAGATTTATATCGCCGAAGAAATCGCAAGCGGCAAAACATAAAGGACTTGTGGATAACGCCGCCGAACGCGCCGGCTGAACAAGATTGCGCGTAAACGTGTGCTCGTTACCAGTCGGATAGGAACCTTCGGCCTCGCTCAGATTGGCTCCGCGATATCCATCGATCGCAAGGTATTTGACAGCCCGTTGATAGCAAAAGATAATGAAAGTTACGTGTGAATGGACACATGTCAGATGATGTCGAACACTTCTATTCTGAATCGTGTACATGCCAGGTGATGTCGAACAGTACATTTTCGGTCGCACAATGCAGAGGCTCGAAGAATCACGCTAGCTAAGTTACGACTGAGGATGTCTAATTCGGTGAACAACGATTCGCACATCCAATGTTCATGATCCTTCAAATCTTCAGGCACCAATGTTCGGAATCATGTGGCACTTACGTGTTCGACATCAGGTGGCAGTTGTCCTGTGAATGGTAATAAAGTGCGGCTCAGGCAAAAACCTGAAACTATTCTCTCTCTGAACCAGAAATAAGCTTTGGTCATTATCCAGTCTGCGAACGATTCGAACCAACTTAATGAAAGGAGAGTTTTATGGCGAAGCCAACTGAACTTGATTTGTTCATCGGCCTTTCCAAAGTTCTGACAGGGGAGAAAAAACTAGACAAGACTTTGGCGGGCGAATATCTACAACGGCTAAAGGCACAAAACGCAGCCCAGGTGCAGAAGATCCTGGATGAGTTTAGCAAGATTGCTGATGACCCGTATGTCGTCTTCGAGGTTAAACGGCGGATTGTAGAGACCAAGGAAACAGGCAAGGAGGATTTGCCACCCATGGCTCAACAGATCATTCGCATCTGGTACACATCCGAATTTTTTCCTCTCGGACCGGACGGGAAACCGATTCTCGGACCGGACGGAAAGCCAGTCGCCTCCGGTGGCTCACAGAAGCAATACTACAAGGGCTTGCTGTGGAAAGTAATTCAAGCACACGCGCCTACGAACTCCACGCTAAAGTACGGTTACTGGACGGAGAAACCCTAACCGAAACAGCTTGTACGAAAGGAGAATTAAAGCCATGGCTAACGAATACGATGTTGTAGTGATCGGTGGTGGTGTGGCGGGTGCTTTAATCGCCTGGAAGCTTGCCCAAGCGAAATGCAATGTAGTAATGCTTGATGCCGGGGAAAAGCGGCTCGACAAAGCCGATCGAGAGGTGTTCGTTAAAGCTTTCGCCGAGGCAGTAAATACTAAGAAAACCCCGTCGCAACCGTATGTGGACGCTGATAACAGCAAATTCGCGCACAGCCCGGACACCCCGGATTTCAATCCGGCCGATGCCGCTAATAAGCTTTATTACCGGCAGGTTGGCCCCGACATGTTCAAAAGCCAGTATCAGCGTTTGGTTGGTGGCAGCACTTGGGCTTGGCGAGGCAACAGTCCGCGTTATATTCCTAGCGATTTCAAGTTGAAGACGCTTTACCCGAAACTGGACAAGGCTGTGGACTGGCCGATAAGCTATGACGATCTGGAACCCTGGTACTGCGATGCGGAAGATGCGCTGGGAGTGTCTGGCGATCATAGCGAATGGAACGGCGTCTTTGGCGCGCATCGTTCGCGAAGGTTCCCAATGCCTAAGATCGCTCAGGCTTACGGCGACCAACGACTCAAGAAAAGACTTAACGGGCTCAAGATTGACGGAATGGAAGTCAAAGTGTTCGGTCTTCCACAAGCTCGCAATTCGCAGAGTTACGACGGTAGGCCAGCTTGCGAGGGCAATTCCAACTGCATTCCGCTTTGCCCGATTCAAGCCAAGTACGATGCAACCGTGCATGTCAAAAAGGCGATTAAGCTCGGCGCCACGCTGATCGAGCAAGCTGTTGTCACTGAGCTTAGACTCAACACTTCAGGCAATATCAGCGAAGTCCTTTACAAAACTTGGCCTAATGGGCAGATGGCCTCCGTCCAAGGAAAGATCGTCGTACTAGCCGCGCACGCAATAGAGACGCCGAAAATTCTTCTGAATTCCAACGGAGGCAAAGGCATCGCTAATTCCAGCGATCAAGTTGGACGCAATCTAATGGATCATCTGGGCGGCGAAGGGGCAGCTATTATGCCGTTCCAAGTCTTCCCATTCCGTGGGCCGCAATCTACCTCCTGCATTGAATCATTCAGGGATCACAAGTTCCGCAACCAGTTTTGTGCCTTCCGTTTAACGATTGGCAACGATGGTTGGGGGCGCGGTAAGCACCCGTTTGACTCACTCAAGGATTTGACTGATCGGAAACTGTTCGGCGAAGAGTTGCAGAAGGAACTGAACCATGTTGTGACACGGCAATTACGAATCGCCTATTCGACCGAACAACTGCCAGACCCGAACAACTGCGTGACTCTGGCCGATGAAACTGACGATTTCGGAATTCGCAAACCAAAGATCGCGTACAAAGTTGATGATTACACCCGCAAGGGAATGGAGTATATTCAGAAAATTATCAAAACCATGTTCACGAGAATCGGAGCCAAAGAAGGCGAGTGGGAATTTAGTGATTTGAAGGCCGGAGTTTATTCCGGCTCAGCTCACATTATGGGCACGACTCGGATGGGGAGCGACCCGAAAACTTCCGTGGTAGATGCGGAGTGTCGTTCACATGACCACAAGAATCTTTTCATCGCCGGTTCTAGCGTTTTTCCAACCGCAAGTTGCACCAATCCGACGATAACCCTAGCGGCTCTCGCTTTGCGGACCGCCGACGAAATCAGGAAGCGACTCTAGAATCACGGGTCGACTTTCTCCGACCCCAAGGAGAACATCAATGGCGAAAGCGAAGAAAAATGTTAAGGAGTACGTTGGCGAACTTCGCGTTACAGGTGAGATTGACCTTGCTCAGTTTTGGCCGAATAAGAAGTCTGACGCGGATACGGTCACTGTTCAGGCGACAAATCTCGAATTCAGCCGCGATCCCAAGACGAAACCGTTCAAGAAAACCACAGTTTTCTCAGGTGCGTGGATCGGGAAAAGCAAGGGCAAGCGGCAGCTCGTTGTTCATAAAGGCGGAAAGATCACCATACGTCTCCAAGGCATCGATGCCACTGAGCTGCACTTTAAAGAATACTTCAAAAGCGGCCTCAAGGGAAATGTCGAATACCGAGAGTTTCTGGCTGAAACCGCAACAACAAAACTTCATGACTTCTTAGCTGGCGGCGGAGGCAGTAAGGTTGCTTGCCGCGTGACCACGCGCGTGGACCTCCCCAACCAGGTCTTTGACATTTATCGCCGGTTCGTTGGCGATGTATGGGTCAAAGTGGGTGGCCAATGGAAAAACGCCAACCACTGGCTGGTCAGGCAGGCGTGGGCGTTCCCGTCGTTTTACGACACCATGCGTAATGAAGAGATTCAGGCCATCCTGAAACTGGCGAGCCAGGCAAAAAAAGCGTTGGGTTTCAAAAGCCGAGTCTGGGGGCAGCTCATACCTCATGTCGGTCCCCTCAATACCGGAATGCAATACCGCTCGAAAGGCCAGCCTAATCCTCAGGCCGATATCGGTAACGTGATCATGCCCAAACTGTTTCGCAGGCTAGTGACCTTCACAATTGACGGCCTCAACACGCCGACGACTGACAATTTTCACGATTATCTCGGAAAGCTGAAGGACGATCTCTGGGTGAACACGACAACGTTTCTGAAGAACCGGGGCGCGAAGCGAAACGTAACTCTAGCGCCGCCGCTCGACAATGCGAATAACTTTCAGGCCGACCCTGAGAAACTTGTCTTCTCCGAGAAAACGACGCCAGCTCTGATGGGAGCCAACGGAAAGCCGATTAGTCGTTTTGAATGAGCAGGTGGCCTGCATAGACCACTATGCTCTGCGCAGGTGTAGTGTTGTAGACAAGCGCTCGATGATTCAGATCCGGTGGTATTTGAGAAAGGGATATAGGCATCCCTGACAGCTGTGAAGTAAGTACGGTCGGGCCTGAGAATTGGGACTGCGGTAACTATTGATCAAAGGCTTGTCCGATTGGCCGACGATCAGAACATTGAGATCGATGCTTTCCGCCCGCACTGTGCCGTCAAAGAACGGCACGTGCCGGTCGTAATGTGAAAGCGCGATTGTGAGTTTTGGGTTCGCCATTGGTTTCTTTCCTATTGATTTTTTCTTGCACGCCCCATCCTTACCTTCCCCCGTCAACGGGGGAAGGAACTATCGGGAGCGTTACGCCAAAGTCATCAGCTTAGTGAGCTCTCGAGCGCTGGCCACCAATTCTATGCGCCGCACCGAATCTATGATTTCCTCGACGTTTCTCTTGCCCAGTACCGGCTCCGCCAGCCAAGCCGCTTTCTTCTCGACCTCATCCGGGCTCATGGGATTTTCCGGCCGGCCGAGACAGTTGCTCACATGCTCGCGCAACGTTTTGCCATCCTTCAGAGTAACTTCGACAAGCCCTTGGAAACGCGGGCCCGTTCGCGCCATTTCTTCGTCACCCACCAGCTGGACTTTGCTCTTTAGCGCCAAAATTTGCGGATTCTGAAACCGCTGGTAATCGTGCGCCGTTTCGAAGTTAAGTTTACCTTCGAACAAGATCGCCGAAACCATATACTGGACGTTCACATCGGGCATGTGCCGGTTGTTAACCGTGCGCGCGCCACTCCCGGGAATTCGAATGACAACTCTCTCGATATTCTGGGGCTGGATCGGATGCTTGGAAATTAATGCCAGGGTCGCGTCGACAGTCTCCATCATCGGCGACCCGACGGGATACTTTTTGACGAGACAGCTCGTAATTGTAAATCGCTGGCCAAGCTCGCTCAATAATTTTTTCGGATCGCATGGCGCGTA
>DATBRN010000022.1:0-9550 GCA_036560225.1 Pyrinomonadaceae bacterium
CTCTCTGGTGAGTCTTAAGCGCGGCGCCTTCCATCTTGTGTTCGGTCTTCTCGATTTTCTTCTCTGGCTTGGAACCCTTTTGGGCCAGGATGCTGTTAGTCAGGCCGGCGCCCAGCAGCAGCGTTCCGGTAAGGGCCAGCGTGCCAATAGCTCGTTTTAGGACACTAATCTCATAAGGCATTGTTCTGTCTCCATTCACCTTGCCAAAGCGCTGCTGCAAAAGCAGTACATCTACTTTGCATGGCTTTGTCTCACCAGGGTGAATGGCAACCGTTATGCCGTTCGGGGGTGAGTAGGGGGAGATCGGGAACGCCACCTCAAAGTTCGAAACATTGTAGGGGCGGCACTCCGTGGCCGCCCCTTGCTTCGGTGCCCTACACTCTTGGACCAGCTCGCCACCACACGAAGGGGCGGCCACGGAGTGTCCCTACATCTGTCGGGCTTGGATCGCGGCGACCTGTCGCCCACTTTCCTCGCGCCGGTAGGTGCGAAATGTTTATAGAATTTCGTTAACCCAAAAACTCTTAGCTCCATTAGCAGCGGACCGTTTCGCTCCTCACGGAGCGAGGAAATTAAGAGAGGTGCGTGGTTACCATAAACATTCCGCTCCTAACGGACCGAAGAACTCCAAAATAGCGCGCTAACGCAGCCGCGTTTATTTTTTCTAGTTTCGAGCTACAATCAGCGCGTTATCTACATTCTGACCGGGGCATTTCAATCCGCAGATTTCACCGATTACGTAGACTAAGAGAGACATTCAGTCTTCTAATCTAACCTGAGTAATCTGCGTAGTCTGCGTAATCTGCGGATAACTCACCGGGTTGCTGAAAAGTGCAGTCTTTCGTGGTTGTGAATTGAGGAGAAAACATGAGCAGACTTCTTATCTTAGTCGCTGTCTTCGCGATCCTTACCTTGCCTGTCTCGGCGCAAACTGTGGACGAGATTGTCGGTCATTATCTAAAGACCATCGGCGGCCCGGATAAGATTCAGGCCGTCCAAACATTGCGCCGCTCCGGCAAGTTCATCGGCGGTGGCGGATTCGAGGCCGTGATCGTGCAGGAAAACAAGCGCGCAAACCAGGTGCGTGAAGAGTTTTCTCTACAGGGCATGACCGCGATCAATGCGTACGACGGAAAGACCGGCTGGAAGATCGAACCGTGGAACGGCAAGAAGGATCCGGAAGCTTTGGGCGAAGGTGAGATGAAGTCGATTCTGGAAGACGCCGACTTCGATGGCCCGCTGGTCAACTATAAGCAAAAGGGTTACACCGTCGAATTCATCGGCATGGATAAGTTTGAGGGCACTGACACCTTCAAACTGAAAATCGCGAAGCCGAACGGCGACGTTTACATCTACTATCTCGACACCGACTACTACGTGCCCATCAAGATCGATACAAAGCGAATGGTCCGTGGCGCCGAGCGCGAATTTGAAACGGCGCTTGGAGACTACAAGGAAGTTGCCGGTTGGTATCTGCCCTATTCGTTCGAGACCAACGTTAAGGGCAGCCAGGATAAGTCGAAAGTGGTTTATGAAAAGATCGAAGCGAACGTTCCACTCGACGACAAGCGTTTTGAAAAACCGGTAACCACTCCCGCCGCCGAAAAGCCTGCGGATCTCGACGCTTCCAAGAATTTGCCGAAAAAGCCGCAGGAACCGCCAGCCGAAAAGAAACCTCCAGTAAAAACATAGACAAGCAAAGAGCATCCATTCATCGATCCATCCGAGAGGAATCAAAGTCATGAAGCTGAAATGGAACCTTCCCGTCGTGTTGACCGCCGTCTGCTTTGCGCTGGTGGTTAGTGCCACAGCACAGACCCCTTCTGCATCCTTCGATTCAGACACGATCTCCGGACTCGGGGCTCGCAACATTGGGTCAGCAACAATGAGTGGGCGCATCGCGGCCCTCGACGGGGTGACCGAGGGACAACGGCTGACAATTTACATTGGCTCGGCCAGTGGCGGCGTCTGGAAGTCGGTGAATGGTGGTTCCACCTTCAAACCCGTCTTTGACAAACAACCCGTTCAGTCGATTGGCGCCGTCACGATTGATCCAAGAAATCCGAAAATCGTTTGGGTAGGCACAGGTGAAGCATGGACGCGCAACAGCACTTCGATCGGCGACGGAGTCTACAAATCGGTGGACGGCGGCGAGAACTGGACCAATATGGGATTGAAGGATTCCGAACGCATTTCGAAAATCCTGGTTGACCCTAGCGCTACTGATACAGTCTACGTTTGCGTGCCCGGCAAACTCTGGAGCGATAGTGACGAACGAGGCCTCTACAAAACCACAGATGGTGGAAAAACATGGACCAGGATATTGAAAGGCCCGAATTTATCCACCGGCTGTTCCATGATTTCAATGGATCGGCAGAATACGCGAACAATCTACGCGGGCCTGTGGGACTTTCGTCGCAAGGGTTGGACTTTCAGATCCGGCGGCGAGGGGCCGAGCTCTCTTAGTGGCAGCGGTTTTTTCAAGAGCACTGATGGCGGCGCCAGCTGGACTGAACTAGATGAAAAAACTGCAACAGGCTTGCCCTCAAAACCTTGGGGACGCATCGCTGTTGCGGTTGCACCTTCAAAACCAAACACAGTCTATGCGTTTATCGAGGCAGAAATACCGAAGGATGGTCTTTATCGTTCGGATGATGGCGGCAAGACCTGGAAACTTCTGGATCGCAGTCAAAATATGATCTGGCGTCCTTTCTACTTTGCCAACCTGATCGTCGATCCCAAGGACGAGAACAAAGTCTACAAACCGGATCTGTCGCTAATCGCGAGCACCGATGGCGGCCGCAGTTTCAGCAATATCTCTGGAGGTGCGCACGGCGACTTCCACGACGTATGGATCAATCCGAACAATACCGATCAATTGATCACCGGTGATGACGGCGGTGTTTGGTATTCGTATGACGCCGGCAATCGCTGGTGGAAAGGGAACAATCTGCCGGTCGCGCAGTTTTATCATGTCAGCGTAGACATGGACATCCCTTACCACGTCTATGGCGGACTACAAGACAATAGTTCATGGATCGGGGATTCAGCTTATCCGGGCGGCATCACAAATGATCGCTGGGAGAACATTTATGGCGGCGATGGATTCTGGGTGTTCGCCGACCCTGCAGACAACGATTACGTCTACGCTGAGTCGCAGGGCGGCTACATCGGTCGCATCAATCGCAAGACGCACGAAACGCGCGGCATTCAACCGCTGCCTTCATACAAAGAAAAGAAACTTCGCTACAACTGGAACACGCCGATTCACGTCAGCCCAAATCAAAAGGGAACGCTCTACCTGGGCTCGCAGTTTTTGTTCCGGTCACGCGATCACGGCCAGACGTGGGAGCGCATCTCGCCTGATCTGACTACTAACGATCCCGAAAAGCAGAAGCAGGAGCAATCTGGCGGGATAACTGTCGACAACTCATCCGCGGAGATGCACACGACCATCTTTTCGATTTGCGAATCAACCAGGAACGGCGATCTGATTTGGGTGGGAACGGACGACGGCAATGTGCAGGTAACGCGTGATGGCGGCAAAAACTGGAAAAACGTCACCGGCAATATAAAGGGTCTGCCTCCGAATGCATGGGTCACCTCGATCGATGCCGGCCACTTCGATGAAGGCACCGCTTACGCTACGTTTGATTTACACACGTTCGGCGACATGCGGCCCTACGTTTACAAGACGACTGATTACGGACAAACGTGGACGCCGCTCATCACACCGGCCGGGAATGTGCAGGGTTATGCTCATGTCGTCAAAGAAGATCTCGTGAAGAAAGACCTTCTCTTCGTCGGCACCGAGTTGGGTTTGTGGGTTTCTCTCGATGGTGGAAAACAGTGGGCGCAGTACAAAGGCGGCGAGTTTCCGAATGTCGCGGTGCGCGATCTGGCCATACATCCGCGCGACAAGGATCTCATCATCGCTACGCATGGTCGTGGTATCTGGATCATCGACGACATCACACCGCTGAGAGCCCTGACACAAGAGACACTGGCGAAAGAGGCCGCGTTTATTGAGGCCCGTCCTACTGTGCAGCGGATTCCCGCCTTTGGTGGTTGGGTAAACGGCGACGCGGTTTTCGTCGGCGCGAATCCCACCGACGAGGCCGTTATTACTTACTATCAGCAGAAGCGGCACATCTTTGGTGACTTGAAGATTGAAATTCTCGATGCAGACGGTAAGTTTGTGACCACTGTTCCCAGCAGCAAGCGTCGTGGTCTGAACCGCGCCACCTGGGGCATGCGGTTAAAGGCGCCGCGCGTACCGCCTGCCGCATCCGCTGCATTTGGCGCAGCTGTAGGTCCGCGTGTTCTGCCTGGCAACTACACCGTGAGGATGACGAAAGGCCAAAACGTCTATACCACGCCGTTGCAGGTTCTTTCAGATCCACGCGCCAAGCACACGGCAGACGATCGCAAGGCCCAATTCGATCTGGCGATGAAGCTTTACAATCTGCTCGGCGAGATGACTTTTGCAGTGGATCGAATCAACGGCGTGCGTCTCGCGCTGGCCGACCGCGCTGCACAACTGCCGGCTAATGATCCGTTAGTGGCGCGGTTGCGCGCAGCGTCGAGCCAACTCGACGAGTTGCGCAAGAAGATTGTTGCTACTAAAGAAGGCGGCGCCATCACCGGCGAGGAGCGTTTGCGCGAAAACCTTGCGAATCTTTACAGTGATGTCAATAACTACGAAGGCCGGCCCTCGCAGACACAAGTGGATCGAACCGATGCCATCGGTAGTGAGTTAGCCGATGTGGTTAAAGATTTCGATAGCTGGTTAAGCAAAGAGTTGTCTGGCATCAATTCCGCCCTGGCTGCCAAGAAACTCCCGATGATTGAACCAATAACTCGCGCCGCCTGGGAGACCAGGAACTAGACCAGGCGTTCGTGCAAGCGCTTCTAAGTTTTTGAGGGACTAGCTGGAGGATCAGCGGGGGAAAGCCCACCTTCCCAACCCTGAGGTAATTAGACTTGAGTCGTTAGCTCTTGACCGAAAGCCTTTCAAGGTTGGAGGTTCCGAGATCCTGGATAATCTCTCCGGTTAGGAAGGTGGGATTAGCACCCCGACGGGGCTGCCCCGCCCGGGGACCCCGCCCTTGCCCCCGCTGATCCATCAGCTAGCCCCTTGAAAAACCGCTTGGTTGCCTTTGGGCGCTGCAACCAATATTCTTAACCAAATGCGGGGCCCCAGCTCCAACAGTGCGCAGTTCGACCAGTACATGGCCTCATTATAATGAGCAAGTTATCAGTTTATCTGGCAAGCATATGTGTTTCTTTGACGCTATGCGTGTCGAGCATCCGCGGGCAGCTTGATCAATCCTCTCAGGGACAAAAACCCCAAACCATAGAAGAGGCCAGGCGCCTACTCGAGGCAGGGAAGACTGACGCTGCAATCGATCTTCTTACAAATGCCTCCAAAACGTCGAATAAAGCAGACATCAGTTATCTTCTCGGTCTGGCCTATCACCAAAAACGCGATTATGTCGATGCGGTCGAGTATTTGTCCGCGACCATCAAGGCGATGCCTGAGACTGACGGGGACTATAATAAGGCCATCCAGTTACTCGGCATCTCCCACTATCTCCTGGGTCATCACAAAGAGGCGATTCCCTATCTCGAGAAAACGAACCGACTAATTCCGGACAGCGACGAAATAACCTATGCCCTGGGCGTTTGTTACATTCAAACGCGTAGCACTGATAAATCGCGTGAGGCGTTTGCGCGAATGTTCAAGGTGCAGCCGACCTCAGCTGCTGCGTATGTACTTAATGCCCAGATGATGGTGCGTCAGCAGTTCGAGGAGTTGGCCGAACCAGAACTAAACAGAGCGCTCGAACTCGATCCGAAAGTGCCACAGGCTAACTTCCTGCTTGGGGAGATTGCGATTTACCACGCCCAGATTGATCGCGGCATCGCGCTAATGCAAAAAGAGATTGAAATCAATCCCGCATTTGCGCTTGCGTATTATTGGCTGGGAGAGGCCTACTCAAGACAGCTCAAATGGGATAGTGCGATTGCGCCTCTTCAGAAGTCCATCTGGCTTAATCCTTATTTCAGTGGCCCCTACATTGTCCTGGGAAAAGTTTATCTGAAGAAGGAAGACCTGCTGAATGCCGAAAGCATGCTAAGGCGAGCAACACAATTGGATCCAAACAACTTTTCTGCCCATCATTTGCTTGCTCAAGTTTTGCAGCGTGCAAACCGGCCGGAAGAGGCGAAACAAGAGTTTCAGACAGCAGAGAAACTACGAACCAGCGCTGACAAGCAGCAATAACAGATTCAACTGACAACGACCTTCCAAAATCCTTCTCTTTCTAGATGTTCAGCAGCAACAAGAAACAACTAAGCATTAGATTCCTAACTTTCGTCGTCTGCCTGTCAGTTTGGACTTTGCTCCCGGGCCCTGCTGTCAGTCAGTTCGGCTCACGAAAAGCAGCACTAAGCAACGGCGAGGCAAACGACTTTCCGGTAACCTTCACAGATATTGCCGGCGCGGCAGGTCTGTTGACTCCAACCATCTATGGCGGAATCGATCGAAAGCGATTCATCATTGAAACTAATGGCTCCGGCGTAGCCTTTTTCGATTATGACAATGACGGCTGGATGGATATTCTGATCTTGAGCGGTACACGGCTGGAAGCTATGCCGAGGGAAGGGAAACCCACCAATAGACTGTATCGCAACAACCGCAACGGTACCTTCACCGAGATGACAGACAAGGCAGGCCTAAGGCGCGAAGGCTGGGCTTCGTCTGTTTGCGTTGGCGACTATGACAACGACGGCTATGACGATCTGTTCATAACCTATTGGGGCCAGAACGTATTGTACCGCAACAACGGAAATGGTACTTTCACCGACCTCACGAAGAAGGCGCGTTTATCAACCAATCAAACGCGCTGGGGTTCGGGCTGCACCTTTGTTGACTACGACCGAGATGGAAAACTTGATCTCTTCGTGGCCAACTACTTGAAATTCGACATTGCGAGTACACCAGAGCCGGGCAAGGGCGCCAATTGCACCTGGAAGGGAGTCGCAGTCAACTGCGGTCCAAAAGGATTGCCGACCGACACAAATCTGCTCTACCACAACAATGGAGACGGAACGTTTACTGACGTTTCAGAAAGTTCCGGAGTCGCAAAGGTGCAAGGCCATTATTCAATGACGGCAACCACAACCGACTTCAATAATGACGGCTGGCCAGACATTTACGTAGCCTGTGATTCGACCGCAAGCACACTTTACCGTAACAACCGCGATGGCACGTTCACGGATGTGGCAGTGGAAGCGGGTTGCGCTTACAACGAAGACGGGCAGTCACAGGCAGGTATGGGAGTGGCAACGGGCGATTACGATGGCGACGGCTTGATTGATATTTTCAAGACCCATTTCTCCGACGATCTCCCTGCGCTTTACCGAAACGGTGGACGAGGTTATTTTGACGACGCATCGAGGGCCGCGGGTTTCGACCATACCCGCTATGTCGAATGGGGCACCGGCCTGGTGGATTTTGACAATGATGGCTGGCCAGACATCCTGATTGCTACAGGCAGCGTGTATCCGGAGGTTGAGAAGATCTTTAAAGAGTATCCGCATCGCGGCCCGCGCCTGCTATATCAGAATCTGGGTAACGGCAAGTTCAAAGAAGTAACCGCCCAGATGGGTCCGGGGATCCTAGCTCCGAAATCAAGTCGTGGCTGCGCTTTTGGAGATTTTGACAACGACGGTGACATTGACGTGTTGGTGATGAACATGAACGAGCCACCGCTGTTGCTGCGCAATGACTATATAAACGGACGCATTGCGGGGCCCAATAACTGGCTAAAACTGAAACTCGTGGGCACGAAGTCAAACCGTAGCGCCATAGGAGCGCGAGTGATATTGAGGGCCGGTTCTCGGACCCAGGTACAGGAGGTCACCAGTCAGTCCAGTTACTATTCCCACAATGATGAGCGGCTTCACTTTGGGTTAGGAGGGAATGAAAAAGCTGACGTGATCGAAATTCACTGGCCGAGTGGTTTCACCGAAACACTCAAAGACATCGCAGCTAATCAGATCCTAACAATCAAAGAAGGAACCGGTATTCAAAAATAACCGGGACCGTCGGACGATTACAGCGAACCGCGCCGCTACTGGACCCGCAGACCGCAAAGGTTTTCAGCCCGCGGAGCGGTCGCCAGCATAAAGCCTGGGGTGAAGCGTTAGCGGAACCCCAGGATCAAAGCCATCAAAAACAATTGAGCCCGCGAAGCGGCCGATAGCGCGGTCGATTACAAAACGTCAATCGAGATGATTTGACTGTCGGCCGCTCCGCGGGCTTCGGAATTTTCAACGGCGGTTCCTGGGGTTCCGCTACGCTCCACCCCAGGGCGGGGTCCCCAGCCGGGCAGCCCGGCTGGGGTGCGAGACTTTATGCTGTCGGCCGCTACGCGGGCTGAAAACCTTTGCGGAATCAAGGCGATCCGTTAGTTACCTATGGCAAAGGTTTAACTCGCGGATTCAGTTCTTTTGCCTTTTGGTAAGCAGCCAGGGCCGCTTCGCTTTGGCCCGTGTGTTGAAGCGCCTGGGCAAGATAATAGAAAGCTGGCGCGTTGGTGGGATCGAGCGCAACGGCTGCCTGCAATCTTTCTACGGCGGCGTCAAATTTACCTTCTTTCAAGTGGGCTAAACCGGTGGTCATCGCGAAAGTCGCAGCCTGCTGGTCTGACTTCAGCTTGTTAAGTCGAGCGGCCTCTTGAAACTCAACACGAGCGGCGGCCATGTCGCCTTTCTGCCTTAGGGCGGTTCCGAGCGTGTTGTGGGTCTCGGCCGCCATGGGCGCAAACTTGAGCGCGTCGCGGAAAGCAGTTATTGCGCCGTCCAAGTCGCCTTTCTGCTGCAAGACGGTTCCCAGAGCGTAGTGAGCTTCTGCATAGTCTTTCTTCGCGGCGATCGCTGCCCGGAATTCCGCCGCGGCATCCTCAAGTATTGATTGCTGCAAGAGAATAACTCCCAGAACGTAATGGGCCTCCGGCAATGAAGGCTTAAGTGCGATGGCCTTTCGCAATTCGGTGCTGGCATCGCCAAGCGCATCCTTTTGCTTTAGCGCCAGAGCCAGACCGTAGTGCGCTTCGGCGTCATCCGGTGCAAGCCTTATCAGGTCTTGATACTGGGTCACGGCCGCCGCGTTGTCTCCTTTCTGTGTCAGTGCCAGGCCAAGGTTGTGAAGGGCGATCAGATTGTTTGGATCGAGCCGCAGCGCAGTCCTAAATTCAAGGATGGCTCCTTCCGGATCGCGCTTTTGGATCAGCGCCAGTCCGAGGTCGTTATGCGCCGGGACAAAATCGGGCTTTAGCTTGATGACGGCTTGGAACGATTCGATTGCGGCGTCAAGGTCGTCATTCTGCTGCAACACTTGGCCCATCGCGTGGCGGGCCTCGATCATATCGGGTGCGAGTTTGATAGCAGTGTCTAATTCGCTGATTGCTCCTTCAAGATTGTCGCTCTTTCGCAGCGCCTGTCCGAGATAGTAGTGAGCGTTGGCATGGTTAGGCATGAGTTT
>DATBRN010000023.1:0-3713 GCA_036560225.1 Pyrinomonadaceae bacterium
GTAACCTGTCTCAAGCTTGGGGGCAAATCGATGAAGGCCTCAACCGTAGAGTCATTTAGCAAAAAACTGGCTTGCCCCTCTTCAAACCTCTTACTTTCATATCAGTGTCAGGGACTGGCTCCAGAAGTCAACTTTCTGGTCAAACATCACCTGGCTGCCTGCGATTTTTGCTATTGCGAGATCCCTCTACTTGCGTTTTACACCAAGCCTCGCAAAGCTGAACGTCGCCCACCTGAATTACCGATCAATCTTCGAGTCCTGGCCGAGTCGATCCTCGGACAGGAAAAATCAACCAAAGTTGCCGGCAAGAATTCCTGCGCTAAGGCCCCGGGCCATTCGGGACTAACTGTTGTTGATGGAGAAGTTGATTAAGCGGGACTGGTCGATAACGCAGAGTGATTGAGAGTGCTGGGAACCTTCGAGCCCGATTCAGTAATTAGGAATAAAGCTCTTCGATCAGACCTTCAAACTTCTGATCAATAACACGCCGCTTAACCTTGAGCGTCGGTGTCAGCTCTCCCCGGTCAATTGAGAAGTCATCCGGCAACAATGCGATCCGGCGGATGCGTTGGTAATCGTCTAGCTCGCGTGTGAAGAGTGCCACATCGCTTTGTACGAGCTTGATCGCGGCGGGAAAACTGGCAAGATCAACTCGATCGGTCGGAAAGTCCTCGCCGGCATCCGACAACGCCTGCCTGAGAGCTTCCCACTCGGGCACAATCAGAGCTACTGGTTGCTTTCGTCCGGCACCCACCACTACTACCTGACTAACAAACTCACTTTCCTTAAGAAGACTCTCAATCAGTTGTGGCGCGACGTATTTGCCGTTTGAGAGCTTGAAAAGATCCTTCTTGCGATCAGTGATATAGAGCCGGCCCTGCTTATCCAAATGACCGACATCGCCGGTGGCAAACCATCCCTCACTCAGGACTGCGGCTGTCTCCTCCGGATGGCCATAATACCCACGCATGACATTAGGGCCGCGCAGAAGTATTTCACCATCTTCGGCGATCTTCACCTCGATTCCCTCAAAGGGAACGCCAACGGAGCCCACTTGATTGTTCTCTGGACGATTCGCCGAGACGATGCACGTCTCAGTGGCGCCGTAACCCTGCAGGATTGGAATGCCTGCCGCAAGAAAAGCATATGAGAGTGCCGGCGATAAAGGCGCTCCACCGGAAACGAAGTACCGTAAACGACCTCCAACCCCTTCTCGCCATTTCGAAAACACTAGCCGGCTCGCCATTCTCTGTTGCAGCGCCAGCACCGGTCCCACAAGTTTCCGTTTGTCTTTCGCTTCGGCATAGCTATGGCCAACCACCAGCGATCGCGTGAAAACCTTGCGTTTCCAGCCTTTTTGCGAAAGCCCCTTCTTAACAATGCGGTGATAGACTTTCTCGAACAAGCGAGGCACGGCGGTCATCACGGTGGGTCTTACTTCGCGAAGATTCTCAGCGACTTGTTCAAAGGAAGCCGTGTAGTACACGGAAACGCCGGCATAGCAGAAAATGTAGAATCCGGTCCTCTCAAAGATGTGCGATAGGGGCAGTACCGATAAGGCGATATCCGTTGCCGAGATGGGCAGACCGCCCACGATCGACACCACATTCGACATAAAGTTCGAGTGGGTCAGCATCACGCCCTTGGGTTCGCCGGTGGTACCGGAGGTGTAGATTATTGTTGCCAGGTCGTCGGGCCTGATTGCCTTAAGATAAGCACTAAACGCGGCGGGCTTATTGATTGAGCGCTCCTGCCCCGTCTTTTCCAACGACGCAAGCGTGGTCGATCTTTCAATCGCCTCAGCTTCAGGCGGATCAAAGAAAATAATTCGCTCGAGAAAATCCAGACCCTCCAGGGCTTTGCGCGCGTGCTTAAATAGCTTTTGGTTGGAAACGAAGATTGCCCGGGTACCCGAGTCGGACAGGATATAGCTAATCTGATCGACTGCCTGAGTAGTGTAGATAGGTACGTTAACGGCGCCGAGACTGAGAATCGCGAAATCTGCAATCGACCATTCTGGTCTGTTTTCGGAGAGCAGCGCCACTCGGTCGCCGGGCTTTATCCCAAATTCAGCAAGACCGAGCCCCACATTCCGAACCCGCTGAACAAACGTCTCGGCTGAAATACTGATCCACTCGCCGCCGATCTTGTGGTTAAGAGCGTCCTGCTTTCCGTGTTTCAAGGCAGCCGTGAGGCAAAGCCCCGGCAACGACGAAGCCCTGGTAGCTTCGTCTTCCCTGGTTGTTTCAGTTTTGGCAGTTGCAGTCGAAACCAAGTGTCTGGCTCCTCGTGGTCACTTGAACTTTTCTGAATGCCCATAAAAGCGAACGGATGATACTACACGCCGTGCTCTGACAGTCAGTTGAGAGAGACCCTGCCTACGCGAATCTACGCAATCCGTGCCGTTGCTTCCGAGCCTCGGCGCTGCCGTTTTTTCCTTCGTGATGGCACGTCCTCGACTCGACCGTTGATGGTGGCTAATGCTGCCAGCACCAGAAAGAGCAGCGCGTTCGCAGGGGTATGTAACGTGAAATCAAAAAAACTGTGAATGAGAACGGCAAAACAGCCGGCCAGGGCGCCGGTAGCTACGCCTCGCCTGAAGTCATCACGAGACTCGCGTCGTGCGAAGCCCATGCGGAACAAACTGACAATGAAAAAGAGTCCCAGGATCGCGCCCACGACCCCGCCATCGGATAACACCTGGAGGTAGTCGTTGTGCGCTTGTTCCAATCGATACATGCCATTGCGCGAATCGTAGCCGGTGTAAACCACGCCAAATGCTCCCAAGCCGACCCCGACTACCGGATGGTTCTTGATTATGTCGACGGTGACACTCCAGAAGTGGGCGCGTCCCGTCGTCGGGTCATCCGTGTTAACTGAACCCACGATTCGGGTTAGCGCGTCTTCACCGCCCAACACGACGACACTCACAAAAAGGGCGACAACCATTGCCAGCGCGAGCCCGGCTTTGGCGGCAGCGCTCCTGATCCATGGTCCGTGTTCTTGTGAATCTCTTTTCCTATGCTTGTGTTTGCTTCTTAAGCCCATTGTTGCAACGAGGAAAAGCAACTCTGCAAGCAAGCTGATAATTCCGCCGCGAGAGTTGGTCATTACTAAAGCAATGGCCATCAACCCGGCCGCGAAGAGATAAATGAATTTTTTCTCCCGCTCAATTGAGCCGGTGAATACCAGGCCCAGCGGCAGAGCCAGGGCTAACTCCATGTACCCTGCGAAATGGTGGCGGTTTATGAAAGGACCAAAGGCCTGACTCTGGGGCATCTCGCGTATCCAGTAGACCTTGTCCGGACTGGTGAACGACTGTGTCAGGCCGAAGATTGCCAGAAAAAACCCAAAGACAGTGATCGTCCGAACCAGCAATCTCAAACGTTTTGGTGTGTCGATGAAAACCAGAACAGCGGCAAAATAAACCAGCAGAGCCGCTACCTGGACAAGAATAAATCTCGTCGAGTAAGGATCAAACGACAGACTGCTAACCAGGGAAACCGAACCTACGCCGGCGTCTTCGGGACGCCGCATAGGAAGAAGCTGAAAAAGTCCCAGCAAGAACATTCCTATTAGCGGCAACTGCAATACATTTCGACTAATTCGAAATGACCCCAGGTTCCAACTATCGACCAGCCACAGAATCAGGATCGAAACGCCGCCAATGAAAAATATGGCGAGAGACCAGTAGTGGACCATGCCGTATGCAA
>DATBRN010000024.1:0-22328 GCA_036560225.1 Pyrinomonadaceae bacterium
GTAGGTAGGTAACCTCCGGCGCATTTGTAAGGTTTGTAGAAACCTGCTCGGAAGTATGCGAAGGAATGACGTAAGCGTCTGGCTCGCCTCCAGCGATCCCAACAACCGGGAAAAGGTTTGTATTTACCGGCGCGCTTTGCCCTGAACCATAACGTGACAAGATCGTGCCATTACTGCGCAATTCGATCTCAAAGTTAACTGGGAATTCCGTGGCGGGACTGCCGTCTCCAAAAGTGACGCCCACCCACCGAAAGATGATGCGGCTGGGATCGGGGTTGACAACGAAAACATCGCAGCCCGTACATGCAACATTAGGCGTAGCTGACGAGTCCGTCCTCAAGTCGTCCCATAGGCCGGAAATCATCTTGAACTTGGTAATCCCAATTGAGGAACTCGGCACGTCATCAGCGTCACCATTGCTCCGCATTGGCGGAGGCGAGAAGAAAAGATTGCCGTTAGTGGAAATATTGACGGTCGAGAAATTTTGCCCAAAGAAGGGAAAAGAAAAGGGCAGGGCGAAATTCAGTTTCAGCTTATCGTCGCCAATCAACGAGAGAGGCGTTCCGCCAGTGGATAGCACCGTGGCACTGCCTAGAGATGTCAGATAAGGGTCACCTTCCAACAGACTAACCGAAACATTAAACGTGGCCGGCACACCTTCATTTCCAGAATTATCAAACTCTCGAAGAGTTAGGGTTCCACTCGTGTGACGGTAGGGAATTTTGACGTCGACGGCCTGTGAAACGCCGGAAGCCGTAGGAATCACGCTCTTTAAAAAGATTACTGTCCCTGTCGTCGCATCAGTAAAAGTAAGTCTGTATAGCGACGCCTGGCCCGCAGCTCCATCATCGCCGGATGATGTCCAGCCCACATTGAGTGCGCGCCCAACCTGGGAGTTGATATGGAAATTGGTTACCGTCCCCGGCGGTGTCGTGTCGTTCTGGGCAAGCGCTACAAAGCTGTTGGCTACGTTCAATCGCCGCCCGGTCAGCGTCTTGCCGGCCAGGGATGAAACCGGGTCGCCGTTGAAGATCAGGAGACTTTTCAACTGCTGCACTGTCAGCTTTGGATTCTGAGCGAGCAACAACGCCGCCGCCCCAGCGACATGTGGCGTGGCCATCGAGGTGCCATTGAAAATTGAATACGTATTGTTCGCCGTCGTGCTCAGAATGCCGACGCCCGGAGCTCCCAGTTGAACGCTTGTGGCTCCGAAGTGGGAGAAGGAGGCGAGCCCATCGCTGGAGTCAGTGGCTGCGACCGCTATAACGTTGGGGGCATCGTAGCTACCCGGATAATGGGGCACGATATCGTTATCCAGCTCGGGAGCGTTGTCGTTATTGCCGGCGGCGGCAACAAACAAGATTCCTGATTGGTTGAGACCATTGATGGCATCGAGAAAAGACTGACTGAAGGCGCCGCCACCGTAACTGTTGTTCAAGACTCTGACATTGGCGCCTTTCGTGCCGCTGGAACTGATCCACAGGTCATGCATTTGCCTCGCATAGTTGGTCGCACGAATCGCGTTGGCCGTCGAGCCCGAGCTGCCGCTAATAAATCTTAGCGACATCAAGCGCACTTGCCAGTTAACACCGACGACACCTGTGTTGTTGTTGCCGACGGCTCCAATCGTGCCGGCAACGTGTGTAGCGTGATTCTCAGCGGGAATCGTTCCCGTGTTAGCAGCAAAGTTATAACCATTGACGTCGTCGATGAATCCATTGCTATCGTCATCAACGCCATTCCCTGCAATCTCCGCCGGATTAATCCAGATGTTTGCTTGCAGGTCAGGATGAACCCGATCGATCCCTTCATCAGTTACCCCGACAACGACCGAACTGCTGCCGGTCGTCGTGTCCCAGGCTGAGGGCGCACCGATTTTGATCAGACCGAAAAGGTCCCCAGCGGTAAAGCGGGGATCGTTTGGCGTCAAATCAAGGTACAGGAGATAGTTTGGCTCAGCGTAAAGAACATCCGGTTCCTTTTTGAGAGCCTCAATCGCTGCCATCGTGTCTTCCGGCGCCATCCGGGCGAGGCGCAAGCCGGAAACAATCTCTAATCCTTTTGAGCGTTCAATCGAAACTGAGACTTGGCGACCGGCGGCGCTTAGCATCGAGTGTTGCTTCTGCTGGGTCTGCCGGATGGCCGTGCTTTCGCTGCGGTAGCGAACCAGGGCCTCACCCGGAACGAATTCAGGGCGTAGCCGTTTTTGACTAACGTCGGACTGAGTTCCCTGGAAGGTCGCGGTCGTGGTCGGTGGCAGTGCTGCGATTATGAAGACGGTGAGAAAAATCAGAAAGGAAAATGCGATGGCCAGGCGTATGCTTGTGGATTTTGTCCTTAAGAATGGACCCTGCATAAGGGCGAATCTCCTACAACTAAAAGATACTGAATGAATCGGTTGGTTTATTGGAATCGGGGAGCGAATTCCTAGGCGTGACTGAAAGGCAACCGAACCAGCGGTCACAGAAGCAATGGTGACGCCTCGCCAAATATATACCAGTTCTCTTCCGCGTTACAGCCGCCGCAGCGTTGGCACGCGCTCGTTCAACAGCAGCTCGCCAGGTATCCTTCGTGACCAGTAGTCTGAGAAAGATGTTGAGCCTGCGAACTCAGCGAAAATGTTGGCCGATTTGCTCGGTGCCGAAAGTGCCAATGCCATTGAGGCGAAAGCTGAATACCAGGCGGTTTTCCTGTCTGACACCAACGTTGAAGGTATAGTTCTGCGCCGTCACCGCGCAGCAATCCCAGGTGTATCCAACCGTCACTGTGGAGCTGATGAGCGAACGGCCATTGGTTCCCGGTCGCGTTTGGAAATCGAAGAAGAAAGACGCGCCGCCAAAGAGTCCGCGTTCGCGATCGCCGAGAAAGATTGAAGGGCTCCACTGCGAGCCGCGCAGCGTGCCTGGCTCCTTGCCGCGCGCGTCAGCAAATTGGGCGAGGCCTGGAACAAGCTCAATCGCGCGCGTGTAGTAGAAGCTCTGAAACGCCTGAATCAACGGCCGATTGATGCCAAACGTTGTGGAAAGCGCCCGGACACCACCGCCACGCGTGTCGATGTCAGTGCGCAGATCGACAAAAATATCGTTGCTCGGGCGGTAACGGGCCTCGATGTTCAGAGGCGAAAAGCGCCTCGGCACGCCGCCGTAACTGAAACCCGAGAGCGTGTTAATTGGATAAAACTGATTTCGCTGACCAGGAACCAAAGCGCCACCGAAAAAGCGATCGAAGAAGTACTTTCCGCGGACTGTGATCGTGAGGGCTTCATAAGGCTGAGTCGACGTGGGGATTCTTTGTCCGCTCCGAGTCTCCTTCGCAGCCGCGCGGCTCACGTTCTCTGTCGAACGGGTGGTGAAGAAACGGTTTGAAACGCCAAACTCAATCTCGTTGGTGTCAGCCACCGCGTCGATATAATCAAACCTGATGACCCGATCGAAATTGTTCACGCCGGTAATCCGGCGGTAAGTAATGTAGGGCTCGATCAAGTGGCGGAAGAAGAAGCTGCCATTGCTGCGATGGTAGTCTTTGAACAGAGGCGGAGGGCGAAAGTCCAATTCAAACTCACCATAACCTCTAGTGATGTTGCGGCCAAGAACCGCGCGATTAACGGGATCAATTGAGTTTGAGTAAAACGTAAATCGGCCACCGGCGGAGGCAGTCAGTGACAGGCCAAAGAAATATAAAGGGACTTGGAGGCGTGGATGGTAGTCGAGGCGCTGCACAATCGAAGGCGAAACTATTGGATCGCCCTTAACATCGCGCCTGAAGGCGATGAGATCGTCGACTGTCTCTTTGCGACTCAGGCCTGCCGCCGAAGCTTCGAAGGAGTAATAGATTGGAAGCTTCTTAAAGAAATCAAGCGGGGTCGCCCGCTTGTCGATCGACACGCCGGGAAGCTCACGAATACGAATCCGCGAGTTTGGCAGAGAAGTTACTTGTGAGCGTGCAAGAAAGTTAAAACTGTATTCATTGTGGTCCTTATTGACGAAGACCTGCGACCGCTCTTCCGGCGAAATAGCCTGTTGGATACTGTCGGAAAACACCTGACGATAAGCCAAATTGGAAGTTACGTTGACGTCAGCCGCGGCGATAAAGCCGTTAGGAAAATAATGGACGCCTTCAACATAAAAACTGGAGCCACCCTGATCCGGATGGGTGGCGTCTGCTTTGGGGCCCAGTATTCGATCTTTAACCACATAAAATCCGGCGTTGAAAAACGAGCGCGAATTGGCGCGAGTGCGCAAGTCAGCGCCCAGGCCAACGCCTCGCTCAGTGTAGATGTCATCTCGGACGGTAACATCGGCCGATCGGCCCAGCGTTTGGTAGTAACCGCCAGAGAATCGAAACCCTTTTTGGCCGGAGCCGCCGAAGGTTGGTGTTAGAAAGCCCGAGGCTCGGTCCCGCGGTTTTATCGAGACGGAGGCATAAGGAAGATAAAAAATCGGCAGGCCTTTGAGACGCAGGTTGGGCGAATAGACGCGTACACGATCACCTGTTTTTATCTTTGCACGCTTGGCGTGAAAGCTCCACTTGGGCACATCTTCGTCACAGGCTGTAACCTGCACGTTCGTGGCGATGATCGTGTCCAAGCTGACCTTTTCCACGCGATCAGCAGTGAAATATATCCTTGTGCCATCTTGTGTTTGGTTGGTGAAGCCTGTCGAATTCAGGAAGAACCCTGTCTTCGTGCGGTAGTTCCACTCTGCCCTGGTACCCGTGATGCGTTGCTGGTCACCCTGATCAAATACAACGTTGCCTTCTGCAATCACTTTGTTGGTCGCTTCATAGACAGTCACTTTGTCCGCCTGCAGGCGATAGGTGCCGATGCGAGCGTCGACATTTCCCTCATAAACAAAGACCTGGGCGTCCTTTGGGCCGGACACTGTCTGTGTGCTCGCATCTACCTTAAGCAAGTCAGAAGTCTGAACTTCGCCTTGCCTGGCTGGAACTCTTTGTTGGACCGGCTGATCCTGAGTTAAGGGGTTGACGTTGGGCGTATCGGTCATCGGGTTGGTGACCTTCCGATCAACGGGATTGGTTTGTTGCCCGACAGCCGCGTGTGAGGCCACAGCGAGGAGTGATATCAAAGCCGCAAAGCGAACCAAAGTGGAAAAACCACCTGAGCGGAAAGCGACGCGCAAAGAAAGTGAAGACCTCCGGGGACAGTAGCGGGCGAGCGACTACTCAGTCGGGGAAAGCGCGCGCCTCCAGTGTTCTAAAGCGCAGTGATGCTAACACGGAAAAGCAGCAGGCGGTAAGAAAGTCGCCAGTCGGCAGTCGGCAGACGGCAGACGGCAAACGGCAGGAGCAGTCGGCAGTCGGCAGTCGCCAGTCGGCAGTCGCCAGCGGTCAGGAAGCAGTAACCCTCGGCATTTGGTAGGAGATAGGATTTTCCATATCTCATTTCACATTTCTCAGTTGTCATTTTGGAGGTTGTACTTATTACGTCAGTCCTCGTTCATCCCTCCAAATGAAAAATGAGAAATGTGAAATGAGATATGGAAAATCTTCTTTTTGCCCTGCTCCCACCGGCTGCTTCGCGACTGCCGACTGCTCCTGCCGAGTGGTGACTGTTATCATGCCCCGCGTGTCGGAACACTTTCGCTTGATGATTGTTGCTGGCGAAGCTTCAGGCGACGCCCACGCCGCGGCGCTGGTGCATGCCTTGCGCCGAACTGCCCCGCAAGCGAAGCTGGATTTCTTCGGAGCAACCGGACCGTTACTGCGAGCCGCGGGCGTTGATTCAATCGTTCATTCAGACGATCTGGCTATCCTGGGCTTGCTGGAGATTGGCGGCGCGCTGCCGAAGTTTTGGCGAGCCTATCAATTTCTGAAACGAGCAGCGATTGAACGAAAGCCTGACGCGGTGATCCTGATTGACTGGCCCGACTTTAACTTGAAACTGGCCCGAGCTTTTCACCGTCGTGGTCTTAAAGTCATTTACTACGTCAGTCCACAGCTTTGGGCCTGGCGCTCGTATCGCGCGCGTAACATTCGACGCGACGTCGACCTTCTCCTTTCAATTCTTCCCTTTGAAAAGGATTGGTACGCTGACCGCGGCATCGATCACGTGGAGTTTGTAGGTCATCCTCTTGCCGGGGAGGTTCGCGCTCGTATCAACCGAGCGGAGTTTTGCCGGGAGGCCAGGCTGGATGCCAGACTGCCCATCATTTCACTTCTGCCGGGCAGCCGGCGCAAGGAAGTAGAGCGTATCTTGCCGCCGATGCTCGAAGCAGCCGCGCTGATTTCTGTCCGCCGCCCTGAGGTTCAATTCGTTATTGCTGTTGCGCCCAGCCGCTCATCTGACGAAATAAGGGATATCGTGCGTGCGCAGCGGGCGACACCCTTACCGCTCCCTTCGTGTTTACATATCGTTTCCGGCCAATCCCGCGAAGCCCTCGCTGCCGCTGATGTTGCCGCAATCGCAAGCGGCACCGCAACGCTCGAAGCCGCCCTGCTAGGGACACCGATGGTGATCGTCTACAAAGAGTCGGAAATCAACTGGCAGACGCTAGGCCGTTTGATAACAACCGACCACTACGGACTTGTGAATCTAGTGGCGGGCGAACGCGTGGCGACTGAACTAATGCAGGATGACCTGAATGGCGACCGGTTGGCCACAGAGTTGCTCTTGTTACTCGACGAGAAACGAAACGAGGAGGTGCGGCAACGGTTGGGCGAGGTAGCCCAAGAACTTGGTGAAGGCGGGGCATCACAGAGAGCTGCCGAGAGCATCCTTACCGCGCTCCGCAACACCTAAACATCAGTTTCGCGTTTTTCCAGCTCCTCAAGCCGTTTCCTCAATTCCCTGATCTCTTCCCTCATTTGCGGCAGGCGACCAAAGTGCGCGTTTAGGCGTTTATATTCGTCGAGAGGCTGAATCGGAATTCCCCACCACACCCCAGGACGGACAATCTTACCGGGAAGCACTCCCGCTTTTGAACCAATCACCGCGCCACTCATCACGCGTATGTGATCGCCGAAACCAACCTGACCTCCAATGACTACATCATCTTCAATGGTTACGCTGCCGCTAATTCCGGTTTGCGCGGCGATAACCACGCGTTCACCAATATCGCAGTTGTGTCCGACGTGGACCATATTATCGATCTTCGTCCCTCGTCCAATTCGTGTTTGTCCCAAGGCGGCGCGATCAACGCAGGTGTTCGCCCCCAGCTCAACATCGTCCTCTATGACCACCGTGCCCCTTTGCGGAAACTTGTGATACCCCATATCGTTGCGCACGTAACCAAAGCCATCTGCACCAATCACGACGCCGGCATGCAAAATCACGCGCTCGCCAATTCTGACATCGTCATAAAGCCTAACTCCGGGATGCAACACACAGTCGCGACCTACCCTTACGTTGTCACCGGTGACGACGCCGGCTTCGATGCGTGAGCCGGCTCCAATTCGACTGCCTTCGCCGATTACAACGTGAGGACCGATAAAAACCGTTAGATCAATATCCGCGGTTTCAGCAATCACGGCAGAAGGATGGACAAACGGCTCTCTATGTTTTGGTGGATGGAGTAACGCGGCAATCAAAGCGAAGGCAAGTTTAGGCTTTGAAACCTCAATTAAAGCCGGCCCAAACTGATGTTCAATGATTTGCTCCTTGAGAGACAAAACAAACTCCGGGGAGACGATGAGACAGGAGGCGTGGCTTTCCTTTCCAGCTTCAAAGAATCTCTCGTCCTCAACATAACCAATTTCACCCGCGCCGGCGTCCGCAACGTCAGCCACTCGCTCAACGTGAAGGGTGCCATCACCGATCAGGCGCCCACCCACCTGCGCATTCAGCTCAGCAGTAGTCCACAATTTCGTATTAGACATGGATCAGCACCACCAACAAGCTTCCTTAGGACCTCCTTCCGAGGCGGCTGATATTACACTCTTTCGTTGGCGCATGGTGATCCTAATTGCTGATTCTTAAGGGGCCTAAAAGCCAAACCACGCGACTAAGTTGGTCCGTAAACGCTAATCGTCAAAGCCCTTTTTGCCTTGCCTTGCTTGACCAGACCAACTATCATGACGCGGTTGGTTATTGGCGGTATCAGTCTGCACGGAGACCGCCCACTTTTTTAATATAGCTCGTTTTCGTTGATGTTTCGCGCGTTGGAAATTGTCTGCGCGCCGTGAGGAGAGAGTTTCATTGTTTAGCGATCAATTCCGCCGGGGAGAATCAGACAAGACTAAGCTCACCGGGGTAAAGGGCTCAAAGCTGCTTTCCAGTCTTTCGGACGTAGCCTGGAAGGCTTTTCAGTCGGTCAATAGTCGCTTGCCCGAAGGCGAGGCTATCACACCAAAATGGGCCCCGGGACCTTTACTGAAGTCTTACGAGCGCACCGCACCACCGCTCGGCTTCCCACGCGAAACCGACAGCCTCTGTCCGCGTTGTGTCAAAGAAGTCCGTGATGCCGTAATCAGCGGCGAGACAACGCTCGACGCGCTCATGAACGAACATCCGGGTGAAATTAAAGCTCAAATAGTGGAAGAGAACGGACAGGTGCTGATGCGCAAGACCTGTCCGAAGCACGGTGAATTCGTTGACGTGATGGCCACTGACGCCGCATTTCTCGAGCGTATCGAGTCTCTTTTCTTCGGACGCGACTTTCGCGCAGCTGAAGACTCTCACGTGCATCGACACGGAACGTCGAACATCAAGTTCGGTCGTGGCGCGGTTCTGACCGTGGACCTTACCAACCGTTGCAACATGATGTGCAATCCGTGCTTCATGGATGCAAACCAGGTTGGCTATGTTCACGAGCCGACGTTTGAAGACACGAAGGCCATTCTCGATCGCGCAGTCTCATTCAAGCCAAAGCGGCAGATCATTATTCTCTTCTCGGGCGGCGAGCCGACGCTTTCTCCTTATTACCTTGAGGCTGTCGCTTACGCAAAGAAGGTCGGCTTCTACAGAATTCTTGCTGCCACCAACGGGATACGCTTCGCTGAAGACATAGAGTTTTGCAAGGCAGCCAAGGCGGCTGGACAACACGGTGTATATCTTCAGTTTGACGGCGTCAGCGAAGAGAAAAACAGACATCGCGGCGTCGGCAACTTGTTTGATGTGAAGCAACAAGCAATTGAAAACCTCGCGAGTGTCGGGATCAAGGTCACGTTGGTGACCACCATTGTCAACACAATTAACAATGACGGCATCGGCCAGATTGTTGAGTTTGCGGCGAAAAACATCGACAAAGTGCAAACGATCGCGTTTCAACCTGTTTCGTTTACGGGCCGCGACGAAGACATTTCTGATGCGTTGCGCATCAAGCAGCGTTACACGCTGGCCGGGATGACGCACGATCTTAAAGATCAACTGCGCGGACAACTGCAACCCCTGCGTGACTGGTACCCGCTTTCCTCATACTCGGCATTCACAAGCGTGATGGACATGCTGCAAGGCGCAGACGCGCCGTGGGGCTGGTCTTCCTGCAATTGCCACCCGAATTGCGGCATCTTCACCTTGATGGTAGTCAACCGCAAGACCGGTAATTTCAAGTCGCTCTTCGAGTTTTTCGACTATGAGCAATTCATGAAAGACGTCGCCACCATCACCGACACCGCGCGCGGTAAGAAGCTCTCCTATGCGCAGCTCGGCATGGCGATCTTGCGAAACTTCAACGCTGAGCAAGCGCCTGAAGGTTTTCCGATTTCGCAGATATTGAATCTCTTTAAGCCGTCTTCAACAAACTCAAGCTCTGACCGCAACGATCGGATGAAGGCCGCAGTCCAGGACGATCCTAACGACGTCTGGCGCGTTCTCTGCGTCGAGGGCATGTGGTTTCAGGATCTCTTCAACTACGACTTCCGTCGCACTGAGATGTGCGTGATTCCTTACGGCACGCAGGAAGGCGAGATTTCCTTCTGCGCCTACAACACGGGAGTTGGTTGGCGGCAGATCATCGAGAACATGCACAAGACCGCGAACCTCAGCGAATGGTATGAGGAACATGGCCGCCACGCTGTCTACGCTGCGGGCCACGAGGTTCCGGGAATTTCGAAAAAGCATTCCCTGAGCCTGCCAATTGTCCAGGCTGTGCTGGCGGAAGACTCGGATGAGAAAGCCGCTCTTGCTACTACGCCGTATCTTGTTGAAGAAGAAGAAACAGTATCCGTTTAAGAGTACGTCCGTCGCCCAAACTCTCCTCCGTTCCGCGTTTTCAACTGTTATGAGAACTACGCCGCACTCCCAGCGTAGCCTCTGTTCCTAGCCTCCGATCATTCCCAGACGTGAAAGGAAAGAATACCCGATGAAGAAAGCGATGTGCCTAACGCTTGTTTTTGTGTTGTCCACTTTGAGCGTGGCCAACCCGCTCTTTCAGGAACCAGTCCAACATCCGCCACAAACAGCGCCGAGTGAATTGACTAACAAGGATGTTCTAGACATGGTCAAGTCAGGCCTGTCGACCGAGATTGTGGTCGCGAAGATAAAAGCTTCACCAGGAAAATACGATACCTCAGCGACGACCCTCGCTGAGTTAAAGGCCGCCAATGTTCCGGACGCCGTTATCATGGCGATGCTCGGTGGCGCTCCGGAAACTTCAGCTGTCGCAGAACCACAGCCGCTGTCAGAAGTGAAAGTACCAGATGGCACAGAAATAGAAGTTCAGTTGAAGAATACTGCCTCGGGCGAAGAACTGAAGGTGGGCGACATTGTTGACTTTTCAGTCGTCAGACCAGTTGTGGTGAACGGAGTCACCATTGTCGAGAAAGACGCACCTGCTCGTGCACGGATCACCACTGCTAAGAAGGCAGGACACTGGGGACACGCCGGAAAACTTGAATGGGCAATGCAGGACGTTCAGTCTGTAGATGGAAATCGCATGCCTGCGCGCTTCACCAAGCGAGCGATTGGTGACAGTAAGGGCGGCACAGTCGCAGTCGCCGCGGTAGCAACGACAGTTCTACTGGGCCCGTTTGGGTTACTCTGGGGATTGAAGAAGGGCAAGCCCGCGATCATCCCGGCGGGAAATCGCTATAGCGCTTTTGTGAGCGGCGACACTACGGTGAAGGGGAAACCCGCAACCAGCGCGCTCTAGTTACAGCTCAAGTCGAACTTCCTTCGAGATATAATCTCTTACCTAAGGCGCGGCGCCTCAGCCGCGCCTTCTTCTTTGCACGACAAATCACGCGGAAGATTTAAAAGAATTGCTTCTTGCTAACCTCGGCAATTTCCTTGCCTACGTCGCGCAGCGATGTCTTGGATTGACCACCGAAGATCCCGAGCACAACTTTGCCGTCAACGTCTTTCTCAAATACCACGTTGCCGGTCGCCTTATCGATGAACTTCACATGGGCTACTACCTTAGTCTTGCCGGCGCCAAAGCCGATCAGGTACCGCTTCGCCTGACTGCCCTTTTTGAACTCAGTGACTGTGCCTTCTAGTCGAAGAGTCGGAGCGGTAGTCTCAGTGTGGAGTTCGCCGGCTCGATAGACCAACCCAAATTTCTTCAGGTCTTGTAGTTCTTTGACGATCTCGTCCATCATGCCGTTAAGGTGCTCTTCGGGAAACTCGACTCCGGGTTTGATGTCGAATTTCACAACCTCAATATTTTTGTACTTGTTTTTGTTTTCGCTCTGCTTCTGAGCGTTACTGGTAATGGACAGCAACAAAGTGAGTGCGACAATGACCGGGCCCGTGCGGTAGAAGAGTCTTCTCATCATGCCTCCAAATTCTTTGGCTAGGCTACGCCGAAAATATAGAAATAGTAGGTCGCCTGGCGGTCCTGGATCAACGCTCCACAAACTCCGAATTCCCTGCGGCGCTCTATTGAGCCTTGAATCCGATTTCCTTCTTTATCTTTGGTAACTGATCGAAGACCGCTTGAAGAATAGTCTTTGGTAGTTGAACGAGAGTCTCTTCGATATTTGCAAGTCGTTTTTCAATCTGGTCGAATCGTTTCTCAGCCTTGCGCTGCCATTCTTCGGTCTTGCGCTGCCACTCTTCGGTCTTGCGCTGCCACTCTTCGGTCCGAAGTTGCCATTCCTTATTGCTAAGGCGCTCCTGATGGTTTCTGGCAATTTGTTCCACAAACGCAGCCTGGTTTCGAATAAGCAACGCCATAGCTTCCTGGAGATGATTATTTCTGACGGCCGGTTTTCGAGAAGGCATGCTCGAAGTCTACCACCCTCAACGGCCTTCTGCTACGGCTGACTCAATTGGCTGTAAAGAGACGCTTGCAGGTTCTCTTTCAAGACAGTCTTCGCGCTGGCACTCCGCTTGCCCCGATGGTGCGTGAATACCTAACCCTCCCGAAAGAGAGGCTCACGCGTGAAACGAGTTTGTTGGCTTCTGTCAGTAATGTTGGCCTCTCAGGTCATCTCTTTTGCTCAGACTTCCGCTGTGGCTACGGGCGCAGCGAAAATCATCCAGCAGTCGCAATCTACGGTTGATGTTTCACCGGCGGCGCAGAGCTTGAGGCGCGAGGTGAAGTTGCCGGCGGGAACGCCAATCGATGTAGAGGTCGCATATACCGTCAACTCCATCGACGTTAAGCCGGGTGAGCTTATTAGTTTTCGCACTCTGATTCCCGTTGTGGTCGAGGGCGTTACGGTTATTGAAAAAGGCGCGTTGGTTACTGCCCGCATCACTCAAGCCAAACGGGGAGGACACTGGGGAAAGGCTGGGAGGCTCGCCTGGAGCATGGAAGACGTCGTAGGCGCCGACAATACGCGGATCCTGCTAGCCCCGGAGACGAGGTCGCGGGACGAGAAACTGTGGAGCCTGGAAAAGAAGATGACGAACAGCGAAACTGCAATGGGCGAGGGCAGAATCAAAGGAACAAGTCATTCGGGAGAAGTTGCCACTCGAGCCGTTCTGGCAGGCGCTCTGTTTCCGCCGCTTGCGCTGCTAAGCGGATTCAAACGCGGCGAAAATGCTGTGTTAAGCGAAGGCAGGCGCTTCGTTGTTTCCGTTGGCAAGGACACGGTCGTTAAAGGTATGGCTGCGCCTTAAATGATCTGTTGCCCGCTGCTAATAAGACAACCGAGTTTCAATTTCTGGAAACCTTCTGAACCTGCCGCAACTGGGCCACAATGTCACGCAAGCGAACAGCGAGTTGCTCTATTATTTGTACCCGCTTACGTGCCTTATCACTCAATTCTTCGCGCAACAACAACTGAGCCTGGCCCAATACTCCGGTAAGCGGGTTGTTGATTTCGTGCCGCACTCGCGTAATCATCTCGGCTACCTCGTCCATTCTTATCTCATAAGCTTCAACTAGCTTTCGAAGCTTCTCTTCAGCGTCGTAGCTCTCCAGACTGATCTCTGCGCCAGGATCTTTTGAACGATCCTTATCCGAATTGGCAGAGGTATTCAGTTTGTCGGGTTTAGGCATTCGCTACTCCCAATTCCGAAGTTAAGTACTCAAACTGTGTGGGAGCGATTTCATCTAAAGGCGGCTCAGCATGGGAGGCAGCAGGTGGCCCTATTGTGCCTTGATCTGCTGCGAATAGTAAATAGGTTTGTAATGGCAGGGTGGATACTAAATAGTCAGTGCGAATGGTAAATGCATGGTTAAGATAATTGGCAGGGCTCATTGGGCACTTTGTGCGCGCGAAGGTCCTGGTCAGCATTGCCTCAAGACTCTTACCATTTACCATTTACCATTCACTATTAACCTTGACCATTCACTATCACGCAGTTGACAAAGAAAACCCGATGCACTTACATTCAAATTCCTCTTGCTGGGAGGTCGTCTAACGGTAGGACTGCGGACTCTGAATCCGCCTATCGGGGTTCGAATCCCTGCCTCCCAGCCAAACGCTATCAATGAATTACGGGCAGCCAGCTAGCTGCCCGTTTTATCCTGTGTCCCAATAGTGTGCCAATCTAACCGAAAAGGGATTGTTTGAGCTTCTCCGTTCAGACGAACTCCGGCGAAATCCCCCTACTCATGCTGGTATCGAGGAGGTTCACCAAACATTTGGATCATCTGGTCCAGAGTCTCTACCTCGTCTTCCGTCAAATCCAAAAATCTCGCGCCGAAACCCTGTACGTCCTCCAGTGAGGTATGTACGACCTGGACCTTTAGAATGCGCTCGAGCGGCATCCAGAAACGAATGAAGACTGTCTTACCGGGTTTGACTTCGACCCCTGCCCTATTCTGAAGAGCACAACCGAAAACGGTGAGGTTTATAATCGTTCCCTCGTAAGTGCAATCCTCCGTGAGGCCCCAATGAACATCAATTGCGGTTTTTACTCGTGTCGCCCTGCGGGTCGGCGCCGCAGTAGCCGCGGAAGCCTGGGAATTTTTTTTCGAGCCCTTTTTCATGTAACTCTGGTTGCTGCCTGACGCCAAAATTTCCAATCGTCTACGCGGCCCTTCTGTAGGAAGACTTCCTCCAGCGCGTCGAGCGTTAATCTGCAAGACGATAGGATCAAAGGCAATGATAGCATCTCCGATGCATAATCCGGATTCTGTCACCAAAATGCTCGCATATTGAGAATCTCCAACCACGCTTGAAGCACTCAACTACAGAATCGTGTGGGGTAGCGACCGGATCCTACACTCAACCTCGGACGGACACTCAACTACAGAACCGTGAGCGGCAGCCGGATGCTCCACTCAACCTTACTTGTGGTGACTCAACTACAGAACCGTGAGCGGTAGCGACCCGGTAGCGACCGGATGCTCCACTCAAGCGTGGCCAACGCGACAATATTTCTGCATCACTCACTTCCTTGGCTCAAAGAGACATGGTTCCGTGAATCTGGTCGCTACCGTTGACGGTTGTAGTTGAATGGCCCAGGTGAGGTTGAATGAAGCATCCGGTCGCTACCGCTCCCGGTTCTGTAATTGGGTCACGGCAGGTGAGGTTGAGTGAAGCATCCGGTCGCTACTGCTCCCGGTTCTGTAGTTGAGCTACCCCAAGTGAGGTTGAATGAAGCATCCGGTCGCTACCGCTCACGGTTCTGTAGTTGAGTGCCATTACCCGAGGTCGAGTGGAGCATCCGGTCGCAACCCCACGTTCAATACAAGCTAATACTTCGCCACGCTTGGATCAACTTCGTCCGACCAGGCCGTGATGCCGCCTTTGAGATTGATAAGCCTTCCCGGGAAGCCGGCCTGCTTCAAAGCCGCAATCGCCTTAGCACTGCGCACGCCCGCCTTACAATGCATGACCGTGTCACGTGAAGGATCGATTTCATTCATACGGCTAACGACCTGGCCTAATGGAATCAGCCTGGTTCCCGGAATGCGCGCAATCTCGTATTCAAATGGTTCTCTGACGTCAATTACCTGGATCTGCTGTCCGCTATCGATCCGTTCCTTGAGTTCCGGGGCAGTGATTTCTTCCAGTGACCCGGGTTGCTCCTGCGGTTGCCCGCGCAGACCGCAAAACTCTTCGTAGTCGATCAACTCTTTAATGGTCGGGTTCTCGCCACAAACCGGACAACTCGGATCTTTGCGCAACTTCAATTCGCGAAACTTCAACTGCCAGGCGTCGAACATCAACAGCCGATTCATCAGTATTCCTTCGGCTCCCAGAATGATCTTGATCGTCTCGTTCGCCTGAATGGCGCCCACAATGCCCGGCAATACGCCGAGCACGCCACCTTCAGCGCAGGACGGCACGAGCCCCGGTGGCGGTGGCTCAGAATAGAGACATCGATAGCACGCGCCGCCTCCATTTGGGCCGGCAGGCCAGAATACAGATGCTTGCCCTTCAAAACGAAAAATTGATCCGTAGACATTGGGTTTCCCGGTGAGCACGCACGCGTCGTTCACGAGGTATCGAGTAGGAAAGTTGTCGGTCCCATCCACCACCACGTCGTAGTTCGCAAAGAGCGACAAAGCATTTTGGCTGGCCAACCGCGTCTCGTGAGTTTCGATTTCGATGTGGGGATTGATGTCTCTTAAGCGGTCGCGGGCTGACTCAATTTTGGGCCGGCCAATGTCAGCTGTGCCGTGGATAATCTGGCGCTGCAGGTTCGAAGCTTCAACAACATCGAAGTCCACGATGCCCATCCGACCAACGCCGGCTGCGGCCAGATACATCCCGACGGGCGCGCCCAAGCCGCCCGTGCCGATCATCAAGACGCTAGCGGCTTTCAACCGCCGCTGCCCTTCCATACCGACCTCCGGCATGATCAAATGGCGGCTGTAGCGCGCGATCTCTTCGTTTGATAACGAGGGTAAGGCAGATCCGACCTCAGTCTCCGTGCTGACTCCTCCGGCAATGGAAGGCACGATCATCAGAGTATCGCCATCCTTCACCGGCGTGTCCCCACCTGACCGATGACGGAGATCTTCGTCGTTAACATAAATGTTCACGAAGCTCCGCAGCACATTCTGATCGTTGTAAAGATGGCGGCGCAGTCCGGCGTGCAGCGTTGTCAAGCGATCAAGAGCCTCACCAGCCGTGGTTGCTTCAAGCTCGATGTGGGAACTGCCTCCCGTAAACTGACGAAGCGCAGTGGGAATATTTATGGTGATTGACATGAGTGGGCTTCCTTTCAAGAGACGTCGACAGGTCGGGACTGTCTTGGTTTTGGCGGTACCGCCAGGTAGCGGATTGATTCTGGTTTTTTGGATCATTCAGTTCCGTAATTTGTCATATCAAAACCGGAAGAGGCAACGACCTGCCAAACGCTCAACTTCAAATAGTCATAGCCGATGACAAATACTCGAGCGCCACAATGTTCGCTCCTGCGCCTGCCGTCTGCTCCTGCCTCCTGACGCACTGGAGTCTTCAGCCGCTCCGCTTCTGGTGCTCAACTATTGCTCAGATCGTTCACCGCCATCACAAAGAATTGTCACCAGAACTGAACCCTTCGGTAGTGACAGAGCCAGCCGAAGCGTGGCAAATACATTGGCTCCGGAACTAATGCCAACCAGAAGACCTTCTTCCTTCGCCAGCCGGCGCGCCATCTGTTGTCCATCTTCCGTTGATACTTCAACATTCTCGTCCGCCAGCGCTGCGTCGTAGATTCCAGGCACCAGCGCAGTGGCCATATGTTTTAGGCCCTCGAGTCCATGGAAAGGCGAATCTGGCTGCATCGATATTGCTCGTATTGCGGGATTAAGCTCTTTCAGTCGTCGACTGGTTCCAACGAAGGTTCCGGACGTCCCCAAACCGGCGACGAAGTGTGTGATACGTCCTTCGGTTTGCTCCCAAATCTCTTGAGCTGTACTTTCGTAGTGGGCCCGCCAATTTGCCGGATTGTTGTATTGATCGCTGTAGAAATATTTCTCCGGCTCTTTTGCTGATAGCTCCCGAGCGACTAACTGTGCACCATCGGTGGCCTGGAGTGGATCCGTTTCAATGAGTTCCACGCCGAAGCTGCGGAGAATTCGCTTCCGCTGACTGCTCGCGTTTCTTGGCAGGCAAATGGTCGTGGGATAGCCGCGCGCCGCTCCGATCATCGCGTATGCGATGCCTGTGTTTCCGCTGGTGGCATCCAAAATTGTCATACCCGGTCGCAGACGTCCGCTTCGTTCGCCTTCCCTGATCATCCAGAGCGCCGGCCGATCCTTTACTGAGCCTCCCGGATTCAAATGTTCAGCCTTGGCAAGGACTTCGACACCGGCCGGCAAATCTCGCGTAAGTCTTCGCAGTCGAATCAACGGGGTGTGACCAATGCTCGACTCAACGGAACCGGAATCATCTAGATCTAATGTTCGTTCTAAAACCCTGGCAGACATAATTAATTTTGCGGACGTCAAAAAACCAAAGCCGGTCGCGAATCCTTTGCAGATATCGCGACCGGCTCTTAAAAACTTTTGCTGCGCTTGGCTACTAGCTCATTCCGCCTTCACGCTGCCAAAGCCTTCCCGATCGCGTTCTGGACACCAGACGCAACAGGTGCAATGACAGCAGCAGTAATACCAAGCGTTGTTCATGATCAGTTAACCAGGTGAACTATATGAAGGCTCCCGAATGATGTCAAGCCTAGAGGTCAGTAGTCAGTGGGCGGTGGTCAGTAGACAGGGGTCAATAGTCCAGTAGGGCGCCCCACTGACTACTGACCACTGACTGCTGACTACTGACTATCCATCTCAAAAGTCGAACTTGATCGCCAGTTGCAGTTGCCTTGGTGTAATGATGCTCCGCGGCAAGCCAAAAGCGTTTGCCGCTAACGCCGGTAACAACGTCAACCGACTAGTCGCGGCGTCGGCCGTAAAGCCGCGATACTGGTTGACATTCACAAACGAGAAGTAACCTCCGCCGGGCGCCAGCCCTGTGTTCGCCCGGTTCCAGATATTAAAGCCTTCGAGTATGAGCCGAAGCTTCGTTGTCTCGCTCGTGCGAATGGTCCGGGTTATTCGCGCATCAGATTGGTAGACGGCTGGCGTGTGAAAACTGTTGCGCGCGAAGGTCGGGACACGGTCATCACGCGAATTGCCATCGCGATTTAGGTCTGCTCCAATCTGCGCCGAATAGACAAAGCCAGACATAATCTGCGTAATCCCTGAAATCGTGTAGTCATTGAATAAAGCGCGCAGTACTTTGTTCTCGGATTTGATCCTGCCAACTTCGAAGACTGAGCTGAATACCAGACGATGCCTCTGATCAGCGTCTGAGAGGCTCCATTCGTTGCGCAGGTCAAAAGGATTCTCCGCCACCTTGGAATCGTCGCCACCACCCGGAACCACCGAGGTTTGATCAGGCTTATCATCTTCAGCCTTCGAGAAGGTGTACGACAGCAGGAACTGTGAGCCTCCCCCCTGAAAGAACGGCACCCAGCCTGTTGGTGAGAACCGTCGGACTGCTTGGACTGCGAGTCCCTGGTAGCGCGAGTTCGCTGAATTCTCAAACAAGTTTATGCGATTGAACCGCGGGTTTGGTCGCAGCGGACTTGCCGACGTGAATTGCGCCGCAGCGGTGGCGCCCGTTCCCGGGAAGCGCTGGATCGTAAACGTCTGACCTGTCACCTGGTCCACCGCAGTTGTTGGCACAGGTGGGAAAAGGTTAATGTCACGTGTCCGTGATAAGTGCACGCCCCGGAAATAGAGATACGTCGCCGAGAGAGCTATGTTTTTGGCGATCTCTCGTTCGATGCCAAGCCTTCCCTGTTGCACGTAGGGTTGCTGATAATCTTTCGCAAAGAGAAAGAGATTGGGAATGTTAGCGCCGCCCGTTGGGGCTGTTGTAAAAACGTTCGGATAAGTCGGGCAGGGATTAGGCACCAGTGTGCAATTCAGCGTTACACCCAGAATGTTGATGCCATTGTTCGAGTGAGCCGTGCCCAACATAATGGCCGTGGTCCGGCCGAAGAAGATCCCATACCCCCCACGAATCACCATCTTCTCATTCGGCGCGTAACTGAAGCCCGCGCGCGGCCCAAAGTTATTGCTGTCATCTGGCTTCGTACTTGTATCCAGGCCGTTGGCAAGCAGAGCGGGATCGGGATTCTGTACCGGTGGTGCAGCCATAAACTGCTTGTCATAACGCACGCCCAGATTAAGCGTCAGCTTCGAGTTCCAGCGAAAATCATCCTGGAGGAAAAGGGCGAAATCCGTGCTGTTGGGATGTGTCGTTGCGCCAGTCGTTCCCGCTCCCGGGAAATTCTGAGAAAACGCGGAAGGCGTATTGGTCGCGAATGTTGCATACGTGAAGGTGTACTGCCCGGAAAAGAATCCGGGGAAGAAGTTGAAAATGCGATCGCGGTTAACATCTATTCCTGTTTTGAAGTTGTGACGACCCCGAAGGTACGAGAGGTTATCGATAAACTGTAATCTTTTAATCGTCGTTTCGCGCGGACTGAAATTATTGCGACCAATCAACAGAAATCCATTACCCGTATTGATTTGTGCTTCAGGATCCGAGCTGTTTGCTTCGCCCGGCTCGCGGTCCTTGGCAACCTGGAAACGAAACTCATTAGTTGTGGTGCTGGTAATCGTTGAAATGAGAGACCCGGAAAACGTTGTCGTCTTGGCAATGCTATCGCCTGAATGTTCTTCAGTACCCAGCGTGCCCGTGAATTCGTTGTTCTTGCCCGTGAAGTTCTGATGATTAAGTCGCAGCGTCAATTGATTGTTTCTATTGATGGAAATGTCGCTCTTCACCATGAGGACGTCCTGGTTCCGATTGACCTGGTAAGTATTGAGCTTTGGCAAAAGTAGGGCCTGAACGTTTGCTGGTTGGGCAAAGAAGTTTGGCGGATCCAGGAAGTTGGGTAGTTTCTGGCGTTGCCCGTCGTAGGTGAAAAAGAAGAACGCTTTGTTGTGCTTGAGCGGTCCGCCAAGACGTCCGCCAAACTGGTTGATTTGTAAAGGCGGACGCTTGTTTGGCAGACCGCGTTGAAATTGAATGGCCTTTAATTGCGGCGTCTGCGCATTGAGCGATTCATCGCGAAAGTATTCAAAGGCGCCACCGTGAAAATCGTTGGTGCCAGACTTCGTGACGACATTGACGACCGCGCCCCCGGCACGTCCAAACTCAGCCGAGAACCCGTTCTGGTTCACCTGGAACTCCTGCACCGATTCCTCAGAAAACTGATAAGGCGGGCGTACACCAGTGCGGCCGAACGACTGCCCGAAAAAAGTATTGTTGTTGTCAGTGCCATCGACCTGCAGGTTATTGAGTGTCCCCTTCTGTCCCCCCACTGAAAGGTCACCCTCGCGATTTTGATCGCGAATCACACCAGGCGTGAGCGTGGCAAAATCGAGGTAGTTCCGCCCATTGACGGGAAGATTCTCAATTGCTCGTGAGTTTATGGTGGTCGCAACAGACGTCAGTGTAGTTTCAATGGTCGTCGCTTCACTGCTCACAGTGACCGTTCCGCTCGCTGCCCCAACTGACAGTTTTATATCGAGCGGGGTCTTACCACCTACGTTGACTATTAGATCCTTGATCTCACTTTCTCCAAAGCCGCTGGCATTCGCACGTACGGTGTACGTTCCTGGTGGCAACAGAATGATGAGGAAACCACCTTCGTCATTGGTGGTCGTCGTCTTTTCAAGGCCAGTTTGTTGATTGACTGCGCGGACCGTAGCGCCCGGCACAGCAGCATCTTTCGGATCAAGAACCCGGCCTTCAATGTTTCCCGTGGTCGCTTGTGATTGTGCAAACACAGCAGCGGCGAAGGTTAGAATCAAAACTACAAGCGCGCAGAGTCTAGCGTAGGGGGATGTCTTGGCAATCATGATGTACCTCATCAGAAACGAGTCAGTTATGAAAAGACGCTCAATGGAAAGCGCCTTCGAGAGAAACTCCCAGAGTCGTCGAAAGGAAAAACTATGAGACTGAAGGATACTAGTTGATGCGGTGGTGACAGATCAAATACTTACCTGATGAATCTGTCAGACAGAGCCTTAATGCTAATCGTCGTCCACAAATTTGGAACGTTAAGAGATAGGCTAATGGCCGATGGAGGGTTTGGTTACTGGCTTCCAGAGGGCAGCCAGACGTCCTCCGCTCAGGGACTGAACTAAACTCATCACGCCCATGTATCCGAAACCAAAGAAGAAAAGAAACAGGAAAGGCACCGTACCCCACATGTGCAGGCGCGCCGCATAGAGGATCGCCAACAGGAAATAGACTGAAAAGCTCAATTCCAACAGTGGCAGAAGTCCGCGTTTACGTTTGTACTTTTTGCGCTTCCATGTTTCGTCATGAGTCTTTTCTACGCGGTATTTGGGAGTGCGAATAAAATCACTTCTGATCCCAAACAGTGCTTCGAGCACGGCGCGCGCGTTGGAGAAAGCCAGCCCGATGCCGAGCGCCATCACCAGAGGCAGATGCAACAGACGCGGCGTCCGCTTCTCATCGAGATACCAAACTGCTGTTCCATAAAAAAGGAATACCGAGATTGAAGAAAAGAACAGCAACGGCAAATCAAGAATCATCAAATGATAGAACGGCTGGTTGTAACGAACCAGCAAGAGCGGAAACTGCAGAAAACTCGCCACGATCATCAAGGGATAACTGATGTTTCCGGTCAACCGGAAAAACATTTCCAGCCTTACGCGCATCGGCAGCCGCGACCGCCAAATCCGTGGATAGAGTTTAATGCCAACCTGCATGACCCCTTTGGCCCAGCGCCGTTGTTGCGCCTTGAAAGCATTGATCTCAACCGGAATCTCCGCGGGCGCTTCCTCGTCAAGCAGGTAGACAAATTTCCAGCCCATCAACTGCGCGCGGAAGCTGAGATCCGTGTCTTCGGTGAGCGTGTCGTGCTGCCAACCGCCGCTCATGGCTATCGCGCTCCGGCGCCAGATTCCCGCCGTGCCATTAAAGTTAAAAAACCCGCCGGTACGATTGCGCGTCGTTTGTTCCACCACGAAATGACCATCAAGCATTATGGTCTGCAGCCTGGTCAGCAGATTGTAATTGCCGTTGATATGAGACCAGCGCATTTGCGCGCAGCCAACCAT
>DATBRN010000025.1:0-14826 GCA_036560225.1 Pyrinomonadaceae bacterium
CCATGAACTCAAACTCAACCTGCCTTATCCAATGCGCGATCACAAAGTTTTTCTGAAACTTTTATTGCTCGACACGGAAATACATCCGCCGCCGGCAGCAGTTGTTGGAGTCTCGGTAAATTGTGAACCGGTTAAGCCGCGTGTGCTGCAGACGGGGCTGTTTATTCCACTTGCTCCGGAACCGGAGAAGTTGGAACTCATGCTGGCCAGACTCGCAAAGCTGGTGGGAGCGGAAAATATCGGATCGCCTGAGTTGCTCGACACACATCGACCAGACGCTTTTAGAGTGAACAGGTTTGAGTTGAAAGAGTCAAAGAAGAAAAGAGGAAGAAGCAAACAGCAAACAGCAAACAGCAGTCAGCAAGGGGCGGCGGAAAGAAATCCGAAATCCGAAATCCGAAATCCGAAATTTACTTTGGGCTTTCGAGTTTTCCGACCGCCTTTGCGGGCGCTGGTACAGGCGAAAGGTGGGCAACCGCTGGAGATTAGTGCCTGGGACAAAAACAAAAGTGTCTATGGAAAAGTGGTTTGCGCTGCGGGTCCCTGGCGAACAACAGGCGAGTGGTGGCGCGCGGATGCCTGGGCGCGTGATGAATGGGATGTGGCGGTGGAATCCAGGGGTCGGAGGTCAGAGGTCAGAAGTCAGCGATCAGAAGATTCGAAAGTCAAAGAGGCAGGTAGCGGGGTTGGTTCAACCCAAGTTCTTTACCGCATTTATCGCGAGTTGAGTAGTGGAACCTGGTTTGTCGAAGGGATTTATGACTGAGGGAATGTAATCCGCGTAATCTGCGGATAAACATCCTAAAATCAAAATGGATTACATCGAATTACATGCGCGTTCTGCATTCAGCTTTTTAGAAGGAGCTTCAGTTCCGGAAGAATTGATTGCCGCAGCGCTCGCGTTAGAGATGCCGGCTATGGCTTTGCTGGATCGTGACGGCGTGTATGGCAGCCCACGCTTTCATCTGGCGGCGAAAAAGAATGGGATCAAGGCGCACATCGGGGCGGAAATCACAGTCAAAAGTCCACAGTCCACAGTCTACAGTCGAAAACAAGGAAGATCTCAGATCTCAGATCTCAGATCTCAGACGTTCTCAATTCCGGTTCTGGTTCGCAATCGCAAGGGTTATCAAAATCTTTGCCGGCTAATAACTTTGATGAAATTGCGTGTGCCCAAACATGCTAAGCCGGGAGAGTGTGCCGTCACACCGGATGAGTTGGCTGAGTACGCAGAGGGTCTGGTTTGTTTGACAGGCGGTCACGATGGACCGTTAGCGAAAACACTTAATCCGAGAGACACAGAAAACACAAGAGAGGCCCAGAGAAGAGCGGAGTGGTTAGTAGATGTGTTTGGCAAAGGGAATGTCTATGCCGAGCTACAGCGCCATTTCAATCGCGAAGAAGAGGCGCGCAATCAGGCAGTAAGGGAGATTGCGAAACACGTTGCTCTTCCCTTGCTTGCTACCAATGGCGTTTGTCATGCCATTCCTGCGCGCCGCGAAGTGACGGACGTTTTCACCTGTATCCGAAATCATGTACGACTGAAAACTGCCGGGCGGTTATTGGCGACAAATTCTGAGCGCTATCTGAAATCAGCCAGGACCATGGCGCAACTCTTTGCGGATCTTCCCGAAGCCCTTCACAACACAGTGGAGCTTTCGTCGCGCCTCCGGTTTACTTTGGAAGATCTCGGTTATGAGTTTCCCAAATATCCGGTACCGCCGGGCGAAACGATGACCTCGTTTCTACGGCAGCGCACGGAGGAAGGTGCGCGGAGACGTTACACCGGCCGCAACGGCCGGCCTGGTTATGAATCTGCGCGAACGCAGATAGAGCGCGAGCTGCGGCTGATCGAAAAGCTCAAGCTGGAGGGTTATTTCCTGATCGTTTGGGACATCGTTCAGTTTTGTAATAACCAGGGAATTCTGATCCAGGGTCGCGGCTCGGCAGCAAACAGTGCCGTCTGTTATTCCCTGGGCATCACTGCTGTGGATCCGGTGGGCATGGAGTTGTTATTTGAACGTTTTCTTTCTGAAGAGCGCGGCGAGTGGCCGGACATCGATCTCGACCTGCCGAGCGGCGACCAGCGCGAGCGCGCGATTCAATATGTCTACGAGCGTTACGGGAAACTCGGAGCCGCGATGACGGCAAATGTCATCACCTATCGAGGCCGATCAGCGGCGCGGGAGGTTGGCAAAGCGCTGGACTTTGATGACCAGACACTTGGCCGGCTTTCCGGACTCGTACACACCTGGGAATGGAAAGATCCAAAAGATTCAACTGAACGCCAGTTTCGCGATGCAGGTTTAGATCTGCGCAATCCGCGTATCAACAAATTCTTCCAACTTTATGGAATGGTGCAGGATCTGCCGCGGCATTTGGGCCAACACTCTGGTGGCATGGTGATTTGTCAGGGACAACTCGACTCGGTTGTGCCGCTCGAGCCCGCGGCAATGCCTGGTCGCGTTGTTGTTCAATGGGACAAAGAAGATTGCGCCGACCTGGGGCTAATCAAGGTTGATCTGTTGGGACTCGGGATGATGGCAGTTTTGGAAGAATCAATTCAGTTGATTCGCAACTCCTACAAAGAAGAAGTCGATCTTGCTCATCTGCCGCAGGACGACGATGCGGTTTACAGTGCGTTACAAAAAGCTGACACGATCGGAATGTTTCAGGTGGAAAGTCGGGCGCAGATGTCATGTTTGCCACGGCTGCGGCCGCAAAAGTTTTACGACATCGTAGTGCAGGTTGCGATCATTCGGCCCGGTCCGATTGTCGGCAATATGGTCCATCCTTATCTGAAACGCCGGCAAGGCCGCGAGCCGGTTGTTTATGCCCATCCTTTACTTGAGCCGGTGCTCCGGCGCACGCTGGGCGTGCCTTTGTTCCAGGAGCAGTTATTGAAGATGGCGATGATCTGCGCCGACTTTTCCGGCGGCGAGGCTGAAGAGCTGCGGCGTGCTTTTGGATTCAAACGATCCGAAGCGCGCATGAAGGAAATCGAAGTGAAACTGCGGCGCGGAATGGCGCGGAAGGGACTTACAAGCAAAGTGCAGGATGAGATCGTACAGGCCATCACGTCGTTTGCGCTTTATGGTTTTCCCGAATCACATGCCGCTAGTTTCGCGTTGATTGCTTACGCCAGTGCGTACTTGAAGTGTCATTATCTTGCTGCATTCACCGCCGCTATTCTTAACAACCAGCCAATGGGTTTCTATCAACCCTTTACACTCGTAAAGGACGCGCAGCGACATGGCTTGAAAGTCAGACCGGTTGATGTAACTCGATCCGATTGGTTGTGTGCGATTGAAGCAGAAAGGGGAAAAGGGGAACGGGGAAAGGGGAAAGAACTCGTTCTGCGTCTGGGTTTGAAATATGTAAAAGGTCTGAGAGAAGAGTCAGGACAAGCTCTTGTGCGAGCGCGGGCACAAGCTCCCTTTCTGACCATTGATGACTTGCAACACCGTGTTCCGGAGTTGCGCAAGGATGAAATGAGGAAGCTCGCGGCGGTAGGGGCCTTGAATTTCATTCAAGACGGTGACCGACAAATTTCAGTTCGTGGAGCCCTAAGTACAACCGACAAACCAACGTTTGTCAGACATACAAACCGTCGCGATGCACTGTGGCAGGTGGAACGAGTGACGCGCTCTGCGGGAGAACTTTATGAAGAGCTCCACGAAATGGACGGCAATTCACCTCTGGCTCCAATGACCCGGCCTGAGCGAATGGATGCCGATTTTCGTGGCACTGGATTAACGATTGGACAGCATCCAGTTGCATATCATCGAGCAGAGCTGGACAAGCTTGGAGCCTGCCGCGCTATCGATATGCAGCAAATGCGCGATGGCAGCGTGATCAGCGTGGCCGGTTGGGTGATTGTGCGACAGCGACCTGGCACCGCAAAAGGATTTGTGTTTCTGACGTTGGAGGATGAAACTGGCGTGGCCAACGTTATCATCACGCCACAATTATTCGATAAGTATCGTTTAGTTCTAGTTGACCACCCCTTCCTTCTAATTAAAGGCAAACTGCAAAATCAGGACAACGTTTTTTCTGTTAAAGCAAGAAGCGTGCAGGCACTCTCATTCAAGGTTGCCGCCGCACCTTCACACGACTTTCATTGAACTAGTCCAACGAAGCAATTCCATTTCACAAAACGTTGACTTCGAGCGACGAACGTATAAAATCGCCGCACGTCCAGTTGGGACCTTAACAAGAGCGGCGACCGCTCAACAGCCCGCAAGCGATTTCGCAATTTTCGAGAAGTAATAGGCGTGACAACCAAGTAGTGTTATGCCCTGGCGTAGGATCTGGCTCTCGTTGTGATTCTCAGGTTTTTGATACCCCCATCTAGGAGAAGACAGCATGAAAATCAATTATCCCGCCGTGATCGTTGCGACACTAGTCCATTACATTCTGGGAGGCCTCTGGTACTCGCCTCTGCTCTTCGGAAATAAGTTTCTTCAGATCGTGCCCTGGACTCCCGAGCAGAAGGCGCAAGTGGAAGCGACTGCACATGTGAAGGAATTAGTCATTGCCTTCGTGATGTCCCTGGTACTGGTTTACATCCTGGCCCACTTTATTCACTACACAAAAGCAAAAAACTGGCGCGGCGGAATTGAAACCGCTTTTTGGCTGTGGTTGGGTTTCATCACAACGACCCAGTTGGCTACAGTGATTTTTGAGCTAAGACCGCTCGGCCTCTATTTAATAAATATTGGCTACCAGTTGGTAGGTTGCGCGCTTGCTGGTCTGATACTCGCTGTCTGGAAACCTCAGGAAGCGACCCAGCCTGCACCGCAAACAGCCTAGTTGTCTCCGGCGGGCTTCACGCTTAATGCCCGATCGTTGCCAGGCGCCACGGCATCACCCGGTCACTCGTCAAGCCGCGAAGCTGCCAAGTTGAATCGCAGAGTTAGCCGGCGCTTTCTCTGCCCTCGCTTTTGGCTTCGCGGCTGATAGAGCCTTCACCTCGCTTAGGGTTGTACCTCATCACCAAAACTTTCTTGCAAGCTTCCGGGAATTCAGTAAACTTCGCCTTGAAATGTCGAAGTCGATCATCGGCGATCACTCGTGGGCCGGGATGACCGAGGGCCAGAAGATTGAGGCTGTTCAAAGAGGCCACGCGACACTGAAACAGCTGAGCGAGGGTTTACTTGACGGCTCGGAGCGACTACGCGACTCCTGCCGGGAGTTCCTGGCTGATACTGATCCATCTTTCGAAAACCTCCCTGTGAATCCTGAGCAACGCAACGCTTCAAATGAATCAATCACTTGGCCCAATACCGTGGTTCCGCAACAGCGAGCCACAAAAGTAACTGGCCGCGCTTCGGATCAAGTATTCAAACCGCGATTTGGTTTACCTGAAGGGTTCGTACCACGCCTGCAACGTTATGGACGGAGCGTGCTCCTTGAACTCAATATCTACCAGCTTCCAAACGGTCAGGAGTTTATTCCGTGTCACCCCAGCGGCACCTTGGGAACGCATCGACACTTGTATGCTTTGTTAACCAATGAACAGTATTTGGACGGCAAGCGAGGTTCTGTGTACATTCGTACCGACGGAAGAATTTTCGATTACAGCGTGGATAGCGCAAACCCTTCGGGCGACCTCTTCGATACCGGCTATACGATCTACGATCTTGAACGCACAGGACGATATGCGCCTGAGTTGCGGCCGAGAAAAAAGAGGAAGAAGAAAAAGAAAAAGAAAAAGAGCAGGCAGTTGAAATATCGCCAGGCAGCCGCCGCGAATTAAATGAGGATTTGAACAATGATTCGAAAACTGAAATCGGGGAAGTATCGGCTTTATTCCAAGAAAAAGGATCCCAAGACCGGCAAGCGTAAAAATCTTGGCACGTTTAATACACGAGCGGCAGCTGAGAAGCATGAACGAGCAGTGCAGTACTTCAAGCGCCACTAATTCCAGGTTAAGCTTAACTTGCGTTTTAGAAAACAGACTTGCTCGCCTTGTTTAATCAACCGCTCGTTTAGAAAGCGACATTGTCCGCCGCACGACGGGGCACTAGTGCCCTTTCTAAACGGCAACCTCTACCAACCTACAACCTAAAGGTTGTACTCTGAACGTTTTAATATTTGGAGACCATGCATGGGTGACCAGGATTCTAATAACTCGCCGCGCTTTGATCGTCGGCCGTGGGGAACTTTTACTGTGCTCGACGAAGCAGATGGCTTCAAAGTCAAAAGAATAGAAGTGCTGCCCGGCAAGCGCTTGAGTTACCAGAAACATGCCCAGCGAGCCGAACACTGGGTGGTAGTGCAGGGAACTGCAAAGGTCACGCTGGACGATCGCGACGTAGTCATAGAAGCAGGCCAGTCGATCGACATTGCGATTGGCGCGGCGCATCGGGTAGAGAATCCCGGGACCGAGTTGCTCGTTTTTGTTGAAGTACAACGAGGTAGCTACCTGGGCGAGGATGACATTGTGCGTCTACAGGATGATTTTGGGAGAGCGGGTGAAATGCCCAAGGAGTGAAGAATGAGATTTTCCATTTTTCATTTGTCATTCTTCATTTATCATCGCCTCTTTTATTAGTACGTTCCGTTGCAGCTCTGCCGCCGCGCAGTGCGGCAAGGTTCTGCCTTACCGTTGCTCCTCAAGACTACCGGAGGCTACGCCTCGGATTGAGGCGGAGCCTCAAGGAACAAGGAGCAATGTCGGAAAGGCAGAGCCTTTCCGCACAGTGCGGCGGCAGAGCCGCGAAGTGATCTCTTGAGTTCAGCCGCAACAAAATAAGTTTACATTTCACACTAAACTTTCATTGGAGGTTCTACGTTAGAATCAAAAAACTGAGGTTGTAGTCAGTATCAGCTGAAAAGAACAATGGAAGATTCCGAAGCCCTTTCACCACCCGCAGAATTCTCTGATCCGACAGCTACGTCTACGGATGTCGCGGACGTCACAACTGCGCCCGTCGTTGAGCAGCAGAGTGTGTGGAGCGCGATCCTCGAGTCGTTGCGCGGGAGCCACCGCGACTACACCTCGGGACCAATTGGCCGGGCAATCATCATGCTTGCGATCCCGATGGTGCTCGAGATGTGCATGGAGAGCATCTTTGCAGTCGTCGACATCAAGTGGGTTTCATATCTTGGTGAGGACGCCATGGCTACAGTTGGTCTAACAGAATCATTGATGACTTTGGTTTACACGTTGGCGATCGGACTGAGTATCGGCGCAACAGCGACCGTCGCGCGACGGATTGGCGAGCAGAATCGCGACGGAGCAGCTCGCGCAGCGATTCAGGCAATCGCGCTGGCGCTGATAGTTTCTGCGATCATCGCAATCATCGGGGCGCCGCTTGCGCCTAAGTTGCTTGGATTGATGGGCGCTTCACCTTCGGTTATCGCGAACGGCGGTGGGTTTACCAGAGTCATGTTGGCCTGCAACGCCTCGGTCGTCATGCTCTTTATGATCAACGCGATCTTTCGCGGCGCGGGCGACGCTGCCATTGCGATGCGCGTCTTATGGCTAGCCAACGCAATCAACATCCTGCTTGGCCCGTGTTTTATCTTTGGTTTGGGTCCGTTTCCCAAACTGGGAATCTTGGGTGCGGCAGTGGCGACCAACATCGGACGCGGGACCGGGGCACTTTATGCATTCAGCCGCCTGATTCGTAAAGGTGGACGCTTTGAAATTCAACGCAGTCACTTTCGGCTGGAGCCATCGATCATGGCTCGCCTCGTGCGACTTTCCGGGACTGGAACATTCCAGGTGTTTATCGGCATGGCGAGTTGGATCGGTTTAGTGCGCCTGATCTCCAGCTTTGGAACTAGTGCGGTTGCTGGTTACCAGGTCGGAATTCGCGTCATTCTGTTCGCGCTACTGCCATCATGGGGCATGTCAAATGCCGCAGCTACCATGGTAGGACAGGCGTTGGGCGCCGGGAAACCAGATCGCGCTGAACGAGCCGTTTGGAAAGCGGGATTGTATAACCTGATTTTTCTCGGCTCCATAGAGTTGATTTTCGTTCTGTTTCCCAGGCAGATAATCGAATTGTTCACCACCGACCCGAATGTTGTGCCCTATGGAGTAGACACGCTGCGCATCGTTGCGTACGGATTTTTCTTCTATGCTTACGGCATGGTGTTGACGCAGTCGTTCAATGGCGCCGGCGACACCTGGACGCCGACGATCATCAACTTGTTCGTGTTCTGGTTATGGGAACTTCCGCTTGCCTACGTGCTCTCGAAGGTCTTGGGCTTAGGCCCTCGCGGCGTTTTCCTGGCCATCACGATTGCCTTTTCGTCGCTTGCTGTTGTGAGTGCGCTGGTGTTTCGCCAAGGGAAATGGAAGGGCAAAGCAGTTTGAGCCTTCTCCAGCATCAGAACCGGAGTTGGTAGCGCCCGGCCAGAGACTCCATATCAGTACCGGAAGCGGTGCGACCGGCCGGAGACTCAACTTTAAGTCACCATTTGAGTGCTGTAACCCACGTTGACTGTTCGGCCGGTCGCTACCGCTCCCGGTTCTGATAGTTGATTGTCAACCTTTCGTCAAAATAGACTGTGAAGGAAGGCTAATTGCGAGGTGGCCTGGATCGCAAAAGAAAATTTTACGAATCGATGCTGGACTTGTTGTCGTGAAAGGTGTCACGATCTGCCTGTTCCTTTTTCGCTTTGGCAGCAGGCAGTATAGCTTCTATGAAACCAACCATTATGAAATTCGGCGGTACGTCGCTGGAAGGCGCGACCGCTTTCAAGAATGCTGCGTGCATTGTCTTCGACCGTCAGGCTCAACGGCCGGTAGTAGTTGTTTCAGCGATGGCGCGCTTCACGGATGCACTACTTCAAAGCGTGCATCAAGCTTTGGAGTTCGGTCCCGCTGAAGGTGCGGCGACGCTCCAGAGACATTTCGACCGTCACCTGCGGGTAATCGAGGCGCTTTTGGCTCAGGAAGCTCAACGAATGCGGGCGCTCGTGGACCAGAGCCGGTTTGAAATCACGGAACTCTTGAAGTCGGCAGCGAATGACCCCAACACCCGTGAAGATCGCAAGCGTCGCCGGTTTTTTGAAGACGCGGTTGTTTCCTACGGTGAACGGCTATCGGCGGCGGTGCTCGCCGCAGTGCTGATCGAGAACAAAGTACTGAGCAGGGACGTTGACGCTCGCCACTGCATTATTACTGACGACGAGCACGGCTGCGCAACGCCATTGATGGATGAAACGTTCCGCCACACGCGGGAGCAACTACAACCTCTAATTGAGTCGTCGTGCATTCCCGTGCTTGGCGGTTTCATTGGCTCAACAGTGACGGGCGAGACGACGACTCTGGGACGGGGCGGCTCGGATTACACTGCCGCGCTCGTTGGTGCTGCTCTGGAAGCCACGGAGATTCAGATCTGGACCGACGTACCTGGAGTCCTGACGGCTGATCCCCGGCTAGTATCACATGCCAGAACAGTTCCTCATCTTTCTTTTGAGGAAGCAGCTGAACTAGCCTATTTCGGCGCCAAAGTGCTTCATCCGAAGACGCTTCACCCCGCAATTGAAAGAGACATTCCCGTGCGCATTTGTAATTCCCGCGCCCAGGAAAGCGGTAGCACAATCGTGGTAGGCGAAACAAAGAAATCACCGCAAACGGTAAAGGCCATCGCCCACAAGACGGGAGTTACGACGGTTCAGGTGACCTCCACACGAATGCTGGGCGCGTACGGATTTCTACGCGCTCTGTTCGAAATTTTCGCTGAACACAAGACTGCAGTAGATGTTGTAACAACCTCGGAAGTCAGCGTTTCGTTGTCGCTCGACGACACCACGGCGCTTCCGGCAATAGTCGCGAAACTGGAAAAACTCGGTACCGTTTCGATTGAAGAAGGCCGGGCAATCATCTGCGTAGTGGGTGAAGGTCTGCGAAGCACACCTGGCATCGCCGCCCGCATCTTCTCGACAATTACCGACATAAATGTTTCGCTGATCTCGCAAGGCGCGTCGAGAATAAATCTCACCTTTGCGGTGGAAGAAACGCGTGTTCGTGAAACTGTCGCGCGCCTTCACAAAGAGTTTTTCGAAAGTTCAGATAGCAAAGAAGCAATCCGGGAATTAAGCGACCTTGGCGCCCAAGTCTCAGCATGATTGCGAGGCTAACTTTGTGTCCCTGAGCGTTTACGAGCTAACGCGGAAACTGATCGACATTCCGTCCGTGAGTGGCCATGAAAAGGCGGTCGCACTGTTTCTGAAATCACACCTTGAGGGCCTGGGTTACGTTGTTCACATGCAAGAGGTCCAGGATGTTGCTTCAGAGAACGAGCGGTTCAATGTAATTGCCGCTACAGGAGTGCCGCCGCGGGTCGTGCTTTCGACGCACATGGATACCGTCCCTCCCCATATCATCTCCAGCGAGAATGAAGAAAGGATTTTCGGTCGTGGCGCTTGCGATGCGAAAGGAATCATTGCCGCGCAGATCATGGCGGCCGAGCGTCTGCGCGAAGAAGGACTCGACACAATCGGCCTTCTGTTTACTGTGGATGAGGAACAGGCAAGCCTGGGCGCGGCGATTGCGAACAAGTACCACAAAGAGCAGCCACCCCAGTATCTAATCAACGGCGAACCGACGGACAATAAACTCGCGAGTGCAACCAAGGGTTCATTGAGGCTCGAAATCCGCACCAGAGGACGCGCCGCCCACTCAGCCTATCCGGAGCAAGGTGAATCGGCCATTGAAAAGATGCTGGACGTCCTTGAGAGCATTCGCAAGTGCGAGTGGCCTGTGGATGAGGTGCTCGGTCCGACCACCTGCAACATCGGTGTGATCGGAGGCGGTACGCGACCGAACGTTGTTGCGGAAGAAGCTTCTGCTGTCTTGCAAGTGCGCCTGGTCAGCGAAGCGGGTCCAGTGAAGAAGATTCTTGAAGACGCAATCGCCGGGCGCGCCGCAGTAAAGTATTTGTCGGAGCACAAACCCGTACGCTTGCATACGATCGCTGGCTTCAAGCAATGCATTGTCCGTTTCACTACCGACATACCTTATCTCTCGACGTGGGGCACGCCACTGTTGCTGGGACCCGGATCGATCTTGAATGCGCACACCGATCACGAGTTTGTTGAAAAGCAGGAACTCACCGAGGCGATAGATCTCTATGCTGGACTAGTGCGACAGTTGCTTGCGTTGCAGCTGAGAGAACGCGAGGCAGTTGAAGGAGTGTCAAGATGAAGCTGGCCCTGATTGGTCATGGAGCCATGGGGCATTTGGTAGAAAACCTGGCGCGAGCAGCGGGCGATGACATTGGGACGACGTTAACGTCGAAGGATTCGAGTCGCAGCAGCAACGAAATGGCCGCACTCTTGCGGGGACACGAGGTCGCAATTGACTTCTCAGTGGGGCCGGCGGTCATAACGCATGTTGAAGCGTCCATGCGTGGTGGCGTCCCGCTGGTGGAGGGAACGACCGGCTGGAAGGACCAGGAGAGTGAGGCCCGACGAATTGTGGAAGAACACGGCGGCGCGATGGTCTTTGGGGCCAATTTTTCTATTGGCGTAAATGTTTTCTACCGGATCGTGGAACAGGCGGCGAAGCTTTTTGCGGGACTGGATCAGTATGAAGTCTTCATCGAAGAACAACACCACTCGCGAAAGCGCGATGCTCCTTCAGGTACGGCATTAAAACTAAAGAGCCTGATGGCGGAACACAGCGGCGCTGCTATTTCAATGGCATCAACGCGCGCTGGTCATATTCCCGGCACCCATCGTGTGGGCTTCGACTCAGCTGCTGATCAAATCATGCTGACGCACCTGGCGCGTTCCCGTGAGGGCTTCGCCGCTGGAGCGCTTTTGGCCGCGCGCTGGATCATTGGTCGCAAGGGTGTTTACGAATTCTCGGAAGTCGTTAATGAGGTAATCAGAAAAAGGCAATGAATACAAACGAGGCGTGAGAAGATAGATCTTCCATATGTCATTTGTCATTTCTCATTTTCCATTGCCAGAGGTTAGGGTTGGTAGAGATGACAATCGCATTACAATAGAGCGTTCGTTTAGAAAGCGGACTTGTACGTCCCGCGCGGCGGGACACAAGTGTCCTATCTAAATGGCGCGGAAAAACTGGGATCGATTTCTGTTGGTGGAGGTCTTGACATGACAACGAAAGTCGACTGGATGCGTGGCTGCGCAACTGCGCTTGTGACACCTTTTACCGCTGACGGAGCGATAGACGACGAGGCGTTGACTGGTCTCATTGAATATCAGTTAGCGGGCGGCGTGAAGTTGTTGGTCCCGTGTGGGACGACGGGCGAGAGCGCGACGATGACCGAAGAGGAAGATCAGCATGTCATCGGACGCACCATCGAGCTGGCCCGCGGTCGGGCGCACGTTATTGCCGGTACAGGCAGCAACTCAACCGCCGCTGCTATTGAAAACTCGAAGATTGCCAAAGGACTCGGAGCCGACGCGGTCCTGGTGGTGGCTCCTTTCTACAACAAGCCGACTCAACAAGGTCTATATGCCCACTTTCGTGCCATTTCGGAAGCTGTCGATCTGCCGATCGTGATCTACAACGTCCCCGGCCGCACTTCCTGCAACATCGCTGCGGACACAACCCTGCGGTTAGCTCGCGATTGCGAAAACATCGTGGCGGTAAAAGAAGCGTCTGGCAATCTGTCGCAGATCATGGAGATTCTGCGCAACCGGCCGGATGGATTTCGCGTACTCTCCGGCGACGATGCGATAACATTTGCGATGATCGCGCTTGGCGGAGATGGTCTAATTTCCGTGGCGTCGAACGAAGCTCCGGAGTTGATGGCTCGGATGGTGGACTTGGCGCTTGCTGAGAAATGGACTGAAGCTCGGGAACTTCATTACCGCCTGTTGCCGCTAATGGAAGTTAACTTTATCGAGTCGAGTCCGGGACCGGTGAAAGCCGGTCTGGCGATGATGAACCTTATTGGTGAAAACTATCGCCTGCCACTTGTACGGATTGAGGAGAAGAGTCGGGCGCGGTTGCGTGAGGTAATGCTGGAGCTTGGCCTGTTGAAAGAAGCCTCTCATGCCACTACGTGAAGAGATCGAAGCGCTGGCGGCCCGAAGCGGAACTGAGTTTTCTGCAACTGATCGAGCGCTCTTTGATGAGTTTAAGACACAGTTGAATCGCGGTCAGATTCGTGCCGCCGAACGCCAACCGGATGGAAAATGGAGAGTCAATACATGGGTGAAGCAGGGAATCCTCCTCGGATTTCGCATGGGCCAACTCATTGACATGTCGTCGACGCCCCCGCTGCGTTTCTTTGACAAAGACACTTACCCAGTTCAGCCCACCACAGTAGCAGACAATGTGCGCATCGTTCCCGGAGGCTCTAGCGTCCGCGACGGCGCTTATGTTGCGCCCGGCGTAGTTTGCATGCCGCCGATGTATGTGAACGCTGGCGCCTATGTGGATGAAAGTACGATGATTGACAGCCACGCGCTCGTCGGCTCCTGCGCCCAAATTGGCAAGCGTGTTCATCTCTCGGCCGCGGCGCAAATTGGCGGCGTGCTCGAGCCGGTGGGCGCGGTGCCGGTAGTTATTGAAGACGATGTACTGGTGGGTGGCGGTTGCGGAGTCTACGAAGGAACGATAGTCCGCGAGCGCGCCGTGTTGGCGGCAGGAACAATTCTGACTGGGTCGACTCCGGTCTACGATTTGGCTCGCGAGAAGATTTATCAACGGAGCGCGGAAGAGCCGCTGGAGATTCCGGCTGGAGCCGTGGTCGTGCCCGGTTCGCGCAGCGTGCGCGGGCAGTGCGGACAGGCGTGGGGTCTCTCGCTTTATGCGCCGGTCATCGTGAAATACCGCGACGAGAAGACTGAACGCTCTGTGCAACTGGAAGACTATCTGCGTTAAGTCGCATTCGGCGAAGCGCACCGGCTTCAAAAGGCGTGGTCAGATCGTCGCGGTGGTACACAAACTGAGGGAATGACTCTACAAACAAACCTCATGGTTGGAAGGTGGGCCGCACCCCAGCGGGGCTGCCCCGCTGGGGACCCCGCCTTGCCCCGCGGGATGGAGCAGAGGCAGCCAAGAGCAGAAAAGCATTTTCCATATCACATTTGTCATATCTCATTTACCATTTTTATATGTCGTCTCGGCCTGGAGCGATTGGCAATGCAAAAATGCCGATGAAAAATGACAAATGAAAAATGTGATATGGAAAATCGTTTTCTGCTCTTGGCTGTCGTTTGCTTGCTCCAGCGGGGGCAAGCCCACCTTCCTGACCTCGAGCTGTTCTCTCTTGAGTAATAATCGAAGCTGATCCAAAGAGGGTCGACTACTGATGGTGTCATCGTTGAAGCAATTCCAACCGCCTGCGTTCCTGCGGGGTATCGAGAAGAGCATGATCCGCCGGTTTTCGGACCGCGCCGGACCGGGCTTTATCAGCCTGGGTTTGGGCGAGCCTGACTTGCCAACGCCGGAAGTCATTCGTCGTGCTGCCATTCAGGTCATAGAGGAAGAAAAGAACGGCTACACCTTGCAAGCAGGATTACCGGCACTGCGGGAGCGCGTTGCCGCGGACTATCCACACCTGAATTTGTCTCCGGATCAAGTTATCATTACTGCCGGTTCGCAGGAGGCGTTATACCTGGCGCTAATGACACTGGTCGAAGCAGGTGATGAAGTACTGATCCCCGATCCCGGCTTTGTCGCCTATCCAACAATTACGCAAATGGCGGGTGGCCGGCCCGTGTTTTACCGCTTACCGTCAACAAAAGATTTCGGCTTCGACCTTGACGCCTTTAGCAAGCAGGTGAAGTCCACAACCAAGGCTGTCTTTTGCACGAGTCCTTCAAATCCGACTGGCCGGGCATTAACGAAAGAAGATCTTCGCGAAATCGCCCAGGTTGTAC
>DATBRN010000026.1:0-14708 GCA_036560225.1 Pyrinomonadaceae bacterium
GATTTTCCATTTGTCATATCACATTTTTCATTTGTCATTGTACAGAGAGTTTGAGCGAGTCTTTAAACGGTAAAATAATTTAATGGTCACTTTTCCGATTCAAGGTTCAATAAACCTCTATACTTCGAATGACAAATGAAAAATGTGATATGACAAATGGAAAATCTCTTCGTGCCCCGGAGGTCAAAGACCTTTCGTTTGCTTGAGCAATTTCTCTACCTCTCTGACCGCTAAAAACTCACCTTCACATCCAGCATACATGCAGCCAAAGTTATTCCCACTCAATGGTGCTAGGTGGCTTTGAACTAATGTCGTAAACGACTCTATTAATGCCGCGAACGTTAACCGCCAAGACGCCAAGGACGGCAAGTGGCTCAAGCAGGCGAAAGGTCTTTGACCTCCGGGGCACGAAGAGATTTTCCATTTGTCATATCACATTTTTCATTTGTCATTGTACAGAGAGTTTGAGCGAGTCTTTAAACGGCAAAATAATTTAATGGTCACTTTTCCGATTCAAGGTTCAATAAACCTCTGTACTTCAAATGACAAATGAAAAATGTGATATGACAAATGGAAAATCTCTTCGTGCCTTGAAAGTTACTCCCACTCAATGGTGCTGGGTGGTTTTGAACTAATGTCGTAAACGACTCTATTAATGCCGCGAATCTCGGAAATGATTCGCGACGAAACCCGCGCTAGCAGATCGTGTGGAAGCCTCGCCCAATCAGCGGTCATGCCGTCGACGCTTGTCACTGCCCTGATTGCCACCACTTTTTCATAGGTCCGCTCGTCGCCCATCACACCCACAGTAGAAACCGGTAGCAAAACGGGAAAGGCTTGCCACACTGAATCGTACAGATTCGCGGCGCGAAGTTCTTCATTGAGAATTCGGTCGGCCGCTTGAACCAATCGCACTCGTTCTTCAGTAACTTCGCCGATTATGCGCACCGCCAATCCCGGACCCGGGAAAGGATGTCGTGTGAGTATCTCGTCGGGTACACCCAGTTCCCTTCCAATGAGCCTGACCTCGTCCTTGAACAATTCTCTCAAGGGTTCAATCAGCTTCAGTTTCATTTTCTCCGGCAGTCCCCCGACGTTGTGGTGACTCTTTATTACGGCAGAAGGGCCGCGCACCGACACAGATTCGATCACGTCCGGGTACAGTGTGCCCTGAACGAGAAAAGCCACATCACCGACCCGCGTGGCTTCCTGTTCAAAAACATCGATAAAGACCTTGCCTATAGCTTTTCGTTTCTCTTCCGGCTCCGTAACGCCTTTTAGGGCATTGAGAAACTGCTCACCAGCTCTCACGCCGGCAATATTCAATTTCATCTGTTGCCGCAACAACGCCAGCGTCAATTCAAATTCGCCATCGCGCAACAAACCGTTGTCCACGAAGATGCACGTCTGACGTTCGCCTATAGCCCGATGAACCAGGGCGGCCGCGACGGTTGAGTCGACTCCTCCCGACAAGCCACAAACAACTCGACCTGTCTCGCCAACCTCTTCACGAATACGTGTGGTCTGTTCCTCAATAACAGCCTTCGGAGACCAATCACCGCGGCACTTGCAAACTGAAAACAAGAAGTTGCGAATTATCTGAGCCCCGAGTGGCGTGTGCGCAACTTCAGGGTGAAACTGCACGCCGTAAATTCCCCGATTGCTATCTTCAATTGCATTTAGAGCGTCATCAGTTAGAGCTGTAAGTCGAAAACCAGTGGGCACCGATGTCATCTGATCACCGTGACTCATCCAGACGTCCATCTCAGCCGGCAATTCCTTAAACAACAAACTATTGTTATCGACTACCTTCAGCCTCGCATATCCAAACTCGCGGTTGGGTGAGGCTTTGACCTCTCCTCCCATGTCGAAGGCAAGAATCTGAAGTCCATAGCAAATGCCGAGCAAGGGTGAATTAAGCGACTGTAGCAGTCTCGAGTCGGGCCGCGGCGCTCCTTCCTGATAGACCGAAGAGGGGCTGCCGGACAAGATCAAGCCTTTTGGCTGGCGGGCGACTATTCTTTCGACGGGTGTGTTATAGGGCAGGATTTCGCAATAGACACCGGCTTCACGAACGCGGCGAGCTATTAGCTGAGTGTATTGCGACCCAAAGTCAAGTATTATGAGGGTTTCGTGTTGAATTTCCGTTATCAAAAAATAAGACCCCGAGCCACGCTGAATGCGTCAAACAGTATTGAGATAATGAAGAACTGTGGATTATACGTGGTGACATGAATAACTCAAGACCCGAACACGAGTACCAAACCACGAGCGATAAGGGTGTGGCAGGGTCAAAACTTAACTCTCGTGAGAGTCCGGCGGGGGCAATGCGGGGTCCCCGGCGGGACAGCCCCGCTGGGGTGCTAGGCCACCCTTCCCAACCTTAGAGACTCTTAAAGCTGAATCGTTTGACTCATGATTGAAAGGCTTTTAGTCTGAATTATTAATCGATCATAAAGCTCTCCCGCGAAAGTGATCATTTAACTAAGAAAAATTCGCAGGTAGGGAAGGGCGGCTTGCCCCCGCCCTACTCTCACAACAGTCAAGTTTTGAATTATTGAGAATGTTTATGCCTAGTACAGACCGAGGTCGTAGCGCAATTGTTGGCTGCTCGTTGGTCGTAATTCTTATGGTGCAGATGATAGGCGGCGGTGTGATTATCCGCGGCTCTGCTCAAAGCAACAGTAGTCATGCTGACCCGGCGTCGACCAAGGCCGTAGATCTATCACAGCCTTTGACACAAAACTGGCGTTACGAGTCAAACCTGACTCTAAACCTGACACCGGCCTCCGAGCAGGAACGCGTGTACGTGCCGCTGGCGGGTGGAACCATCGTTTCTCTCATTGCGGCAACAGGACAACTTATCTGGCGCTCGGAAATGGGAGGAGAGCTTTCTGCTTCTCCTGTCGCCGACCAACGTGCCGTTTACGTCGCCTCGGAGACAGGCAAGCCCGAAAGCGGCGTTCGTCGCGCTACCGGAGCTTTGCGTGCGCTTGGTCGGGAGGGCGGCGTAACACAATGGATGCGTACTCTGGCAATGCCTCTGCGCGGAGATTTGACCCTGAGCAACGGCAAACTGTTCGCCGGCGGAAGCGATGGAAAGGTGTATTCATTTGACAGCCGGAACGGTGAGGCGCGCTGGTTTTATGATTACGGGGCACCTTTCAACTCTCAACCAGTCGTCGCCGGCTCGCGCGTCTTCATTGGGAGCGAAGATGGCAATCTGCTCGCGCTCGAGGAAAGTACGGGCAAGCTGCTGTGGCACTATCGAACGAAGGGGCCGGTGCGCGGACCGGTGGCCAACGGAAACGACCTGGTATATTTCGGTTCCGGCGACGGGTATGTTTATGCGATCAACGCCACGAGTGGGCGCTTGGTTTGGCGCAAGCGAACGGGCGCTGGCGTGCAGGCAGTGGTGCGAGCAGGCGAGGAGTTGCTCGTGGCCTCGCTGGACAATTTTGTTTACGAATTCTCGCTGGCCGGACGTCGATTATGGAAACGGCGACTCCCAGGAAGAATCTCTTCGCAACCGCTGGTGACGCACCGGGCGGCGCTATTCATGCCGCTTTCAAGTTCAACTGCGGTCGTGCTGGAGCTTCGCGACGGCCGTCAGGTCAACTTGCTTCCAGTAGGAGAGGAAATCACTACCACGGCTTCTCCCATCGCTGTTGGGGAGATTGTGTTGCTCACGACCGAGCACGGACTCGTCGCCTTCGCGAAACCACGCGAAGCCGATTCAAAGCCACCCCACAAGCCTCACTAATTTGCAGCGAGACTTGCTACAAATTAGCGAAGTTTTGACCTGCCCCTCCGCTACCTGCATTTGATCTGTAACTATTGTTGGTTTACTTGAATGCTGGCCTCGCTAAGCTCAGTCCGCCTGCGAAACATTCCAAATACGCGAGAGAGCAATCCATGGAGTATGTATCCGATAACTATCGCCAGCAGGACATAACGAGAGTAGAGAAAAATCAGCATGCCGACGCCAACGGCGAGGATTATCGTGCGGATGCTGCGAGTCTTAGTTCCAACTGTCTTGAAGCTAGAAAACCTCAAAGTGCTAACCATCAGTACGCCCAGGAATCCCACCAGCGCCATCAGCAGTATTGAGTAGATCTCGGCCCGCTCTGGTCCATACCTAACCAGAGGTACAGGCGCAAAGTGGATAATGGCTGCAATCAGGCCGCCGGCAACTGGGATCGGCAAACCAACAAAACTCTTCTTGTCCGTCTTGACCAGTCCTTCAGCGAGAATACGAGGGCGCGAAGCCTGCACATTAAAACGTGCGAGACGAAAAGCGCCGCACATCAGGTACATAAAAGAGAGAAACCAGGCCAGGCTATGCAATCCACTTCCCTCTTCGAGAGTGGCGCCGTAGCCCCAGACATAGACCAGCACGGCCGGCGCCAAACCAAACGTCACAACGTCTGCCATTGAATCGAGTTGGACGCCGATCTCGGTAGTGGTTTTAGTCAGGCGTGCAATCCTGCCATCCAGCATGTCAAAAAGTAGCGCCCAACCGATCGCCTTAGCCGCATTATCGAGATGGATGGACGCCTGCACGAGATCGGCAGTGGCGCCGTCTCCCAAAAGTTGGAAACCGCGGATCGCAGCCATGACGGCGTAGAATCCCATGCCGATGTTGGCTGCGGTAAAAACCGAAGGGATCAGGTAGACGCCTTTCCTAAGTCCCCGCCTTTCTGGGTTCTTTGTTTCCATCTCAAGCTGCTGACGCGCTACCGTCATCGTATTCTCCCGATGATCGTGGTCCCACCCCGGACGCGAGCACCGACCGCAACCACAACATCCACATTTGCAGGCAGCAGGATGTCCGTTCGAGAGCTGAACTTTATCAGTCCGAATCGCTCGCCTAGCGCCACCTTTTCACCAGCGCGCTTCCAGCAAACAATTCTTCTCGCGAGAATGCCCGCGATCTGTTTACATACGATCGTAATTCTCTCACCCTTGATCGTCAGTGCGTTCTGCTCGTTAACCAAACTGGCGTCTTCCTTTGTCGCCATCAGGAACTTTCCCCGCGTGTAGGCGACGTTGGTAATCTCACCCGCAATCGGCGCGCGGTTGATATGCACATCGAGCGGCGACAAGAAAATGCTAACCAGTGTTGAAGAACGACCCTCCCCTTCTCCCACAGGCTTAACACGCGTCACGCGGCCATCGGCGGGAGCCACAACCACATTGGGATCGAGTGGCGGCCGCCTCTCCGGATCGCGAAAAAAGAAGCCCATGAAAGCTGCCAGGATCCCCAACAAGACTGCCACCGGCCAGAAACCCAACAAGAACGCAAACCCCGCGAGCGCCGCCGGTACCACAATATAAAAGAGTCCTTCGCGAGCTATTCTCACTCCTTATTTCCGAGCCTTGCTGTCCGAATTTGCCTGCCTGTTCAATCGTGAACCTTTGGTGCACGAAAGGGGACGTGTGAACACTTCCACGTCCCCTTCAGGTTAAACCGATCAGGAGAAACTCTCCTGTTGAATTCTAATGACTCAAGCTTTGAGACTTCTCGTGCTGCATTAGTAGCGAGTACATTTGATCTTTAAGAGCCAGCTTCTTTTTCTTGAGCGTAACCTCTTCCAGTTGTTCTTCATCGCTCGGATAAGCCAGAGCTGTTAGTTCTTTCAGTCGTTCTTCGTATCGAGTGTGTTCGCGGGCCAATTCCCGAAACTCCGGATCTCGATTCATCAGCTCTTCCTTAAGCTTGTCCGCAGTTGCAATGTCCATTTTAGTGCAATTCTCCTTTCAGACGATGGGGCCGGCAAGATTGGTTTTGAGGAGGGACTCAGAAAAGCCTCCCTGGAATGTTTCGGACACGAAAAAATGGTAGCCCAATTGTGGCGATGGATCAAGCGTTTCGCACTAGTTGGATGGTCATGACCAGGGCATCCTCAATCGGGTCACTGTAATATCTGCTGCGCCGAGCAGTCACTTGAAAGCCACTCTCTTTGTAAAGTGCAAGCGCTGCGTCGTTTCCAGCACGTAACTCGAGAAAGGCAAAGGGAACGCCGACGCTCTTTCCCGCCTCCAAAATACGGTTCAATAAAGCGCGCCCGATCCCGCGCCGGCGATAAATATCGCGCACTGCCACGTTGTTGATGTGCAGCTCGTCAGCGCCCATGCGGCCGACAATATATCCGGCCAGCCGGTGGCTGATTCGTCCAACTTCGGCCCCGGCTACCCGGGCCACCAGCATCAGGTCCCTATTGTTACCCTGGAGCTCGGAATAGTATGCCGCCCATCCCCAGCGACTCAGACCAGTACTTTCCTCAATCTCAACGACTTCGAGCAGGTCGTGCTCCGTCATTCCTGAGATCGTGACGCCATGGGCCACAGCCGTTTTAACCTGCTCAGCTAATGACATTGTTCCTTTAGTTCCGCGTCTGAGGGTCTCACGTAAATAGCGCTGACAGAATACGGAGTTTGCAGCTTGCCGGTTTCAAAGGCACGTAATGCCAGAACGGCGACGTGCTTCGCAAGATTTGTCTCCTTCGCCGCGAGCCGCCAGATGTTACTACACTCCTGAGTAAGCGGAGCGTTTAATTCGCTCGCATGCTCCGCGAAATTGATACCCTGTTGTTCCGCAAAGTTCTTGAGGAAGTCGCGCTGCAGATAAGCACCATTGCCGGCCCACTTAAGATTCGCAATGCCCGCATATTTTTCAACCAGTCTACGCGGAGACAGGTGAGCGGCGGCGTCAAGTTCAATAATCGTATCATCCTCGGAAACAGAAAACATTTGAGCGAAGAGTTCACCACGTCCGGCGGGCAACAGTGCAACTGTAGCGTTTGACGGGCCGGCAGAGTGCGCCACTGCTGGAAGCGTCGGGATGCCAACACACGGACGCTTCAATGATGCGGCCAAAGCTTTCAGGGTGGCGATGCCGATTCTTAGTCCCGTAAAGCTGCCAGGACCGGCGGCACACGCAAACAGATCTACCTCTTGAAGCGAAACACCGGCTTCCAGAAGCGCGTGGTTGATGTCGCTCAACAGGCTTGACGACTGCGATACCTGCGGATCTCCCTGCCGCGCAGCTAACTGCATACTTCCGCGTCCTAGGAAGACACTACCGCCCAACGTGGCAGTCTCTAAACTTAGAATAATCAACTGGTTGAGTTTAATAACAACCGTCCTATGCGCGAAAGACAGTTGGCCATCTGGTAGGGTAAACGCGGCAGACTATTGAACTCTCCATTGACGCTGATGGTAGCAATTATCGGATTTGGCCAACGCTGGCGCAGACCAGTCATCAATCCACTCGGGTGGCGAAGAAGATCGGCCATCGGTATTGGGTGGCTCATAGGCGGCTGATCGATCGCGAAGGGATTTGCCCACTGCTTGACTACGTTTTCGATCAGCCACGCCGGGGGTTGCGTCACTAATTCCGCCGGCCGGTTCGTGGTATCGGCGCCAAGCAATCGTTCCGCCAAACCAATCGCGCAGATAATCCAACGCGCCCTGGTTCTATTGCGTCCGAGGCAGACGTCCCAATCAAATTTTGCCGGCAGCGACTCAATCGCTACGCCGACATCACAAAGCCATAACGGGCGCCACGCCCCGTGCTTCAAAAGATGAATAGATGAAAGCGCAAGCTGGTCTTCAGCACTAAGTATGCGAATCTGTTCTTCTCCCAGAAGTACCGTCCTCGAGCGAGCAAACAGGTCGTCAGTGCTTCGTTCATCAATCTCAGAGAAATGTTTGTGGAGATCAACCCAGCAATCGTTTGCCTCAGGAACACTCAGCACCTCTCCGGCCAGCTTGAAATGTTCCGGCCGCACGCAAATATCAATGTCGCCATAGGGTCTGAGGACCCTTTCGACGTAAGTACACGCACTGGCCCAACCCTTCGCCAGAATTGCGTCAACCTTTGCCTGCCGCAGTAACGAGAAAACCTTCTTGATCTGTTGTTCGCGGATCTCTGATTGCAGCGACTGAAGGCGATAGGCCTGGTGCAGAACTTCAGCGGAGGAACAGTCTCGAAGGGGAGTTCGGCTCAAGCGACGCCAACCCAGCGCCGCGGTTCCCGAGTTATAAAGCAGCGGGGTTATTTCATCCAGCTCACGCTCCGAAATTTCCAGAGTTTGAAGCAATGTGCCGCGCCACGATCCGGCCAGCACCTTTGCCACCAAACTACCTTTGCGCGAAGATTCCATTGATTTCATAGGAATTGATCAGGCGGAATCCGACCAACTTCATCCATCATCCTTCCCTTCATCCTTTTAGCCGATTCTCTTCGACTCTTTCGAGTACAGCCGGTGCAATCGTGCGGGCGTCGCCTCTGACTCCCTTTAACACGTCGGCTTGCGCCGCAACGCGCTGGAGCGTCGCCAGGGCCCTTGCCGGGCTGCGGCGCGCGGAGACAGTGTTGAATAGCATCTCCAATACGCCTTTTCCTGCGGTAAGCTTTCGCGGCCGCCAGCGCGCGCCTCTCTTGAACTGCGTCATTAAGACCAATCCCACAGGCAGCGGCCTGGTTCCCGATTGACCGCCCAGTTGAGCCGCTGTGACTTTCGTTTGTTTGGTCTCCCCTTCCTCGCGAAGCTCAAGCGGCTTTGAGAATGGATGTACACGGCCGCGCGCATCCAGCACCGCATACTCATCGGAATAATAGGTCGCACCGGCACGAACAAGTTCCGCGACGAGGGTAGATTTCCCGCTGTAACTTCGTCCTGGTATTACGATCGCTTTACCCTTCCAGCCGACGACACCCGCGTGAACAAAAACGCGATGCTTCGCCAGTTCAGCCACGAATAGCCTGAGGTCGGACTCAAGCGTTTCAAACACAGCATCGAGATCAAACGACCGGGCCAGCTGCACATGGTCTCCGTAGAGTAGGTTAAGGCGCCGCACATTGGCACGCGGTCCCTTTCCCCCGATCAATATTGAGTAGACCCGATCAACGACCGCAGAAGAAGCGTTCTCCCATTCGTTCGGCAGGTGACGGCAAACTCGATCGAGCGCACTGGGATCGTTTGAGCGAATCCCGATTCGCACACCATAAGACTTGAGTGAGAAGCCCACCGCCCATCCCAGGCGGTCCACCTTCTTCATTCAAGTGGAGGTAGACTTAAGCCTCGGTAATGTTGGTCCTGTCATGTGAGTTGCTGCTGACGCCGCGCTTCGCGGGCTTCGGTCAAGCTGGCATCACTTCAGCTCTGCGATTGAAAAACTATCAAGGTAGATCGAACCGAAGATGGGACACGGTGACGTCGTGCAATTCTCTCTTTGAAGACTTAACACAACGGCTTTTGTTTCAGGCTTCGTAGTAAATTCAAAACTAAAAGCCTGCCAGTCACCCGTGCCGGCGGGAAGCGGACGCGACTGTCCCAAGTTTTTCTGATCATCCCCGGCATCTCTAACGGCAAGAAATGGCAGGCCTCCAGTGACAACATCCTGCGAGCGCGCATAGAAGTTGACCTGATAGCGTTTAGCCTCTGCGCGGCCTTGCTCAGCTGCGGCGTTCGGTTGAGTCGGTTCTACCAAAACGATCTGAGACACCACCGGCAATGCCGGATTCGAATTACCCTTAAACTCAATTCTCAAATCCCTTGAACCACTTTGAGGCTTTCCCGAATCCAACGATACGGTGGTGGCTTGCAGGTCGCCAGGTACTCGCCAGCTGAAGCCACCTTGATTGAACGACAGTGGTCCCTCAAACCCTCCATCATAAATTGATGGTGCCGCCGCATTCTTGTCTAACCGAATACCCTCGGTTGATTTCCATATAGCAAAAGCTTCCTTGAAGCCACCTTTACCCAACAGCTGTTCGACCAACTCTCGCTTGATAGCGTCAGCAACAATGCTCGCACGCTCAAATTGCGCCAGTGCCTCCCTCGCCTTACCACGTCGCGCCAGAAGTCGGGCGAACGCGATTCGCTTTTGGTCGCCCTCTATTTGAGCCAATTGCTCCGTCAACTTCACATCGCCCCTGGCGATGCCCCAGGCGAGATCGATGAGACTGGGAACTAGCTCCGGATTACTTTCCGCCGCGTGGTTCAGATCGTTGAATGCGGCTTCGTATTCGCCTTTTCGTAAAAGCACATTTCCACGATTCCACCGCGGCTGCGAATAGAAAGGAGCATGTCTGACTGCTTCATCGAATGCCGACAGGGCTCCTTGAGTATCGCCAATCTGGTCCCGTAAGAGTCCGAGCTCAGACCAAAGTCGATAGTCAGCAGGCCTCAAAGCCACCGCCTTCTCGAATTCGACGACTCCCTGCTCCGGTGTACCCAACAAGCTTAGGAGAGCTGCGCCCGCGAGATGGGCTTCGGGATCTTTTGGAGTGAGCTCGATTGCTTTTTTTGCGGCGGAGAGATTACCTGAGGCAACGGCATAGGTAATCAGTAGTTGAGAAAAACCGTACCTCGCCGCGGCCTGAATAACGAACAGACAACTCGCGATGCCCGTAATGACGAGGAGCAGTCGCAGATAGCGATTCGAAAAATGAACAGAATGCGGAGGTTTCAAGAGTTTCTTGGAAGTGGTTCGGCTTGCCTAGGCGGTCTAGCCGAAAAGGAATGACGTGAATTCAAGTTCGGTCGAAGGACGAATTCATGTTGGGCGTTGCGCTCAACATCAGTACCGGAAGCGGTAGCGACCGGCCGAAGAGTCAAGGTGGGTTGTCCGATTCTCCGACGTTCAGTTGTCAGGTGAATTGTCTCAATGTGTCAAACCGCGGTTGGAACGGAAGGGTTGGTAACCAAGCTTGAGTCTTCGGCCGGTCGCTACCGCTTCCGGTACTGATGTTGAGCGCAACTCCCAACATGAATTCGTCCGCTTCCGATTGATATTGAATCCCTTCCGGCATCGAAGGGCCTTCTTTGACCACCGGGCCAAGGCCGCTGTGTGAATGTCGGCAAGCCAAACTGCATCAGTACCCACAATTCGCACTCCTAAACCAAAAGCGTGCCGCTCCTTCCCGGAGCAGCACGCTTTCAGAGTTAGAAAATAGTTGAACGGGCTAGGCTGGACTCGGATTACCGCCACCTGTAAAGGCCCAAATCAGGCCGGCAGCAAGAGCGCCACCACCAGCCAGAATAGCAACTAAAGCCGCCGTGCCAATGCCGCCACCAGCGCCACCGGTGGTCGCGGCTGCGGCTGCGCCAATAGGATTCAGTGTGCCGCCCGGTACAAAGCAGAAGCCCATGGCCTTACGGTTGTTGTTAGTCTTTTCGGAAGCTCCTTCGGCCGTATATATCTCGGCCTCACCGGGTCCCTTCTTCTTAATCACAACGCATCCACGGAATGCTTTAACGCGGACATTACCGTTATTGTCAAAATCGAGTTGGATGGACGAATTCGGTTGCAACTCAACCGTGCCCAGCGCGCCCAAGTCAATAGTCGCGCTGACCGCAGCCGGTGTTTCAATCGTCGCGCCAGTTAGCAAAGTGGCACCGCTGGCGGCACTTGCACCATTGACCGTAATCGGCTGATTACCGGTGGTGGTCAGCCGGGCGATGAACTGTTGTGGCACAACCGCCGGTGCCGACGCCGGGGCTGCAAAACTCAACTGGATGCTTATCTGGACAAGTGCAAAAGCAACGAACACAGCAAGTGCTTTGAAGCCAATTCGCCGTCGTTTAGTCATGATTTGATGTCCCTTCAAAGGTTGAAGTGCAGAAAATTTGAGATTTGGAGCCCGTAGCGGCCCGCAGTTTACTTTGCTTCTGCACGCAGGTCAATGGTTATTCCGGGAAAGTTCGAGCATTTTTGCAAGAAATCCTTATGAAATCTCCTGTCGAGCCAGTCGAGAAGGCACCTACCTTTTCAGGAAGGCCGTAGAGAATTTCTCCGCCAGGGCGGGATCAATCGTTTTCAAGACTTTATATTCGTCAAGCACTCCCTTTTTATCCCCCAGCGCCACATAGGCCACCGCCAGGTTGAAGTGGGCTTCACCGAAACTCGGCCTTAACTTGATAGCCGTCTTAAACGAGGCTGCGGCTTCCTGGTTCCGTTTGCTTCGGTAGTAAGCCTTACCTAAGTTGTTGTGCGTCTCCGCGTCGTCTGGACGCAGCGATAGCGCTTTCTTGTATGCTTCGATCGCCTGGTCAAACTGTTGCGTTTGGTACAAGGCCGAGCCAAGACTATTGTAGGCGTCGGCGAAATCACTCTTCAGTCGCACCGCTTGCTGGAACGCGGCCACTGCTTCATTAAACTGGCTACGATTGTAGTAAGCGGTACCAAGATTATATTGAGCCTCGGGAAAGTCTGGCTTGAGAGCTACCGCGTTCTTCAGAGATTCGATAGCTTCCGGATAACTACCAAGTTTGTTGTAGACCGACCCGAGGTTGTTTAGCGCCTTCGAATAGTCGGGCTTAAGTCGAATTGCTTCCTTGTAGGCTTCGATGGCCTTTCGATAGTACTCCGCCGCTTCGGACTGACTGCTGCCTTCAGCAATCTTCGCGTAAGCATAGCCGAGGTTATTGTGAGATACCGGATTGTCCGGCTTCAGGCGAATCGCTTCCTGAAGCTCGGTAACGGCGGAGCGATAGTCGTTCAGTGCAATTAAGAGACTTCCGAGGTTGGTGCGCGCTTCGGCATAGTCGGGTTTAAGCCTGATTGCTTCGCGGTACGCGGCGGTCGCTTCCGGATACTTTCCCGACATGTAGTAAGCGTTACCAAGATTGTACTGCGCGTCCGCGAAATCAGGCCGGGCGCCAGCGGCTTTGAGAAAAGTTTCGAGCGCCTTGGGATACTGTTCCGTGATGTAGTAGGTTGCGCCTAAATTGTTAAGTGCCTCAGCGTCTCCGGGCTTGAGGCTAATCGCTTTGGCAAAAGCGTTAATAGCTTCTGGATATCGTCCGGCTTTATAGAGACTTGCTCCAAGGTTGTTGTAAGCCACTGCATCATCTGGCTTGAGCTGCACCGTTTTCTGCAAGGCTTCGACCGACTGCGGCTGCATTCCCAGTTTGTCGTAGACAAAGCCAAGATTACTGAAGGCGGTCGCGTTGTCTGGCTGCAGTCGCACGGCTTGCTCGTACGCCTTGGCAGCCTCTCCGTAACGATTGAGGCTCAGGTTACTATCGCCAAGAGCATTGTAGGCCTCCGGCCAATCAGGCTTAACCCGTACTGCCTCCTTGAAGGTATCGATTGCCTGGGCGTGGTTTTCCAGTGAGCTGTAGGCAATGCCAAGATTGAAGAGCGCATCCGCATCGTTCGGCTTAAGTGCCAACGACTTCTTGAATGCTTCGGCAGCTTCGCTATTCTTGCCGCTACTGAAGTAAGCCGCTCCCAGGTTGTTGTAGATGACCGGATCCTTCGGAGTGTGCTTCAGGGCATTGAGATAGGCTTCAATAGCTTTAGCAAAATCGCCAACGTCGTAGTAGGTGTTGCCTTGATTCTTGAATGCCTCGCCCTGATCGGCTTCAGATAGTCTTGCGTTCACTACCTCAGGCTCACCAGGTCGTGGCTGCGGCCGCACACGGTTGTTTCTAGCAATCTCCGTCGCACGCCTTGGCTGGCGTTTCACAACCATCAGTGCGGCTGCACCACCTACGAGGTCGCGCGCTCGCGGAGGCCGCTTGAAAACAATGGCGGCTCCGCCCATAAGATCCTGACCCTGAAAGGCACTCGCGCCGCCGGAAACTCCCTGAAGCACCAGCGCGCTCGCCATTACTGTAGCCAGCGAAGTGGCCAGCAGGATCGCCGTTGCGCGGGTCAGTTGTAGCGAATTAGTCATAAGTCTCACCCAACATCAGTACCCGAAGCGGTAGCCGAAGACTCAAGCTTGGTTAACAGCCCTCCAGTGCAACACCGGTTTGACATATTGAGACGGGCCACCTGACAACTGAACGTCGGAAATCAGATAAACCACCTTGAGTCTTCGGCCGGTCGCTACCGCTTCCGGTACTGATGTTGAGTCCCTTCTCGCCCCGGGAATTCTACGGTTTGAAAAAGAGCGTGTGGCTGTTGCGTGGGATTCAAACTCCATCAGTACCTTAGTCTTGTGCGACCTGTCGCACCTTCGACAAAAACGAATAAAGACAGCGGTGACAGGTCACCGCACTGCTAAAAAATCATCGCACTTCGTGCTCCCATTGGGCTTTGGACGTGGCAATCACGATCAAGGTTGTAAACACTAAAGCGTTGACTATTGTGTGCAGACCAAAGTCAACCAGACTATGAACCGCGACTCCGGCGATTCCGATCACTGCACCAAAACATGCCGCGCGCCGAAAACGATTCACTGAACGGAGGTTCTCTCGAATCCGCTTAAGGACCACGATTGCAAACCAAATTCCAATCGCCAGTCCAACTAACCCACCGCTCGCAAGCAACTCAAGGTAATCATTGTGCGCTTCTTGCGGAGTCATGGTCCCCGAAGCGTCATGGACCGCGGGAATTGCGACCCAGTAGGCGCCCATTCCCACTCCCAAAATCGGGTGCGCAACAACCAGCTTCCACGAGGCTTTCCAAATCTCGTTTCTGCTCACGCCCTGCCGCAAGCCGGTAGTCTCTGAGCCGAACTCATTACGCGAGTCCTCAAGCTGTGTTGCTAACCGGTCTCCCCCAAGCCACAGAGTTCCAAGACTGACTCCGGCGATTAGCACCACAATCAGGATGAAACGAACGGGCAGCGATCGGATGATCTTGAATACTTTTGATTGCTCTTCGGTTGAGTTTTGCCTGTGCGCCACTGTGCTAACGAGCAATGCCGCGACTGTTACCTGAGCAAGCATGGCAACGAGACCCCC
>DATBRN010000027.1:0-123104 GCA_036560225.1 Pyrinomonadaceae bacterium
AACTTACCAGCGGCGCCTTAACGGTTTTGAAGTTGTCAAAGCCGGATCAGGATATGAGATTTGATGTGCCGGTCGTGGGCGTGCCAACCATTGAAACGATGGTTGAGGCGGGCGCTACCTGTCTGTGCCTTAGCGCCGGCAGGACGCTGATGTTCGATCGTGACCAGATGATTGTTCTAGCCGATAAGAAAAAGATTGCTATCGTCGCGGTCTAGCCATTAGTTTAGAGTCAACCTTTAGTTTGCCGGTTATGCAAAGTAAGCAAACTAAAGTTTGAACTCTGAACCACTAGAGTCTTTGCCTTGCTGGCCTTCGGCGTCCTCGTCGGATTCCTTATCAATGGGCTTCCCAGGCACGCGATACTCTTCACTGACCCACTTGCTGAAATCGACAAGCTTGCAGCGTTCAGAACAAAACGGTCGAAAAGGATTATCCGCCCACTCGACGGGCTTGTTGCAGGTGGGACACTTTTTCATGAACCAGATGGAGCGCGCGGTTTAGTGGACCAGCGGAACCTCACTCGCTAGCCACTCCGGGTGCTTTACCAGAATTCGTCGATTAACGAATTCGATCGTACCTTCGCGCCGCATTGCATTCAAGCGGACAGTGACGCTCTCACGGGTGGATCCCACGATGGAAGCAATTTCACGGTGAGGCAAGGGGATGTCGATCAGCACGCCCGCTGATTCAGGTACGCCGTAACGGTGCGAAAAATCCGCCAACAATCTATCAAGCCTGGCAGGGATGGCGTTGAGCGCAAAATCAGCCAGACGCTGTTCCGCATGTTCAAGCCGATGGCCAATGAGACGGAAGGTATAGTCGTGCAGACTGGGAGCCTCCGCCATCGCCAACTTAAACTTTTCCGCAGGAATCTTCAGTAAGGTGCTCGCTTCGTAGGCGACGGCGCAGTTTTCGCGACGACCCGCTGTTGAATAAAGGGCTGATTCGCCGAAAAGAGGACCTTCCGGCAGAATGTCAATCACTGCTTCACGATCGCTATGGGGCTCGAGCCGGCAGAGCTTGATGCGACCTTTCACTATGGCAAACAAAGCGTCAGCTTGTTCACCCGCACGGTAGACAAAACGCCGTCGCCGAACGTCAATCAACGTGGAGCATTCTGCAAACTGAGCAAGGATTGCTTCGCTAAGGTTGGAAGCAAATTCAAGTTGACGGATAATCGTGGCCCGGTCAGCAGAGGTCAAATCTTGCGCGCGGCGAAGGGACTTTGGTTTCTTGTAGATTTCACTCATGGGGATCTCTCATGGGGTTAGAATACGAAACGATTTAGGTTCAGTGCAGGATGCGAAGGTCTTACTCCCCTGGTGGCCCAGTCGCTGGTTAGGTCTGGTAATGTAAGGAAACCTTGATGAAATTGCCCGAAGGTCTGGAACTTCTTCAGCTATTGTTTTGCTCGATAACGAGGCGAGTTAGGCACGCGGACAATTACTGAATGTTCGAACTTTAACATGAAGGCAGTTGGCCGCGCAAGACCCAAAAGGTGCCATAAATTGGGAATTTGATGATTGGATGAACTCGCTGGCGGCAAGGAACGTACTAAGTGCAGAAGGCAGAAAGCAGAAGGCAGTAGGCAGAAGGCAGAAGGCAGAAAGCAGTAGGCAGAAAGCAGAAGGCAGAAGGCAGAAGGCAGAGGGCGGCAGAAGGCAGAGGGCGGCAGAAGGCAGAGGGCAAGAGTCCGAAATCAGATGAAGCTAACTAGATGGGGGCTGAGATCTTATCGACATCGAGCACCCTTTTGACCTTTTACACTGAATCTTTGGGTCTGACTATTTACATGCAATCTGACCCTGACCTCTGCCCCCTCTGAACTCTCTCTTCCGACCGCTGACTTCCGACCTCTGACCTCGGAAAGGTGTTATGGCTGATTACAAGGAAAAGATAGACGAGTGGCAAAAGACGGTGCGCCGGAAGGCCCGCGAGCTGGACGAGAAATACGCAATCTCGGATCTGGTGGACGAAGGCTCCCGCCGCGCTGGAGAAGCTGCTAAACGCGGAGCTGAGACGATATCGGCTGGGGCGGAGAAGCTGCGGTCGGAGGCCGAGCGGCTGGCGGCAGAAGGCGACGTCGCCGATACGACCAGACGAGCCGCGGACGAGGCTGTGCGAGGCGCGGAGAAGGCTGGAAAGACATTCCGCAAGGCAGCAGGCGATGCCAGCAAAAAGGCCGGTGAAGTATTCGACGATGCGAAGACTTACTACGACCGAGCTTCACAGTTTTATGACACCAGCGCCAAGGTTTCCCGTGCTTCAACGGCCGCCACTGCCGGCCTCCTGAAAGCGCGCGAATGGATCAAGGAAAACCCGGGGAAGGCGACCCTGGTTTCGTTTTCTCTGGTATTGGGCGTCCGCGCCGGCGCGGCCCTTCCGGGTCTGGATGCTGTGATGCTCGGCGTACATCCGCACTGGCTGACCCATTCTGCGCTGCCGCTTTTTGGAGCGCGAAAACTGAGCGAGAGATTTGATGACTACCTGCGTAAGCAGGAAGAACTTATTGCCAAAGGCGAGCTTGATGAAGCCGAACGCAAGCGCGTCGAGTTTCAACGCAACCTCACTAAATATGTCGGGGCGCCATTACTCGGAGCTGTTAGTTGCGCAGCGGGTGCAGCGATGTTCGCCCAAATTCTTCAACCCGGAAGTATTGCCGGCGCGCCCGTGAGCTGGCTGGTGGGCGGAAATCCATTTCTCGGCGGCGTCTGGTTGTTTGCTAATGGGGTGATCTGTTTCCACGAAGGCTACAAGTTTTTCATGATTGCGCTCGCCGACCAGGATGAAGTGAAACGCGTGGTCCGTGAGATTAAGGGACTCCTACCTGCGGCTGAAGTTGCGTAGTAATTGCTTGAACTAATAACTGGAACCTAATAACTGAGACCACGATACTGGGACCGCGGGCGTCTCGCCCGCAATGAGCGCCCAGCGCGAACAACTCTATCGCGCGTGACCATAGCCGTCGATTTCCATACTCAATTACAGAACCGGAAGCGGTATCGATCGGATGCCGCCACTCAACGTCACCTGTGACACTCAACTACAGAACCGTGAGCGGTAGCGACCGGATGCCGCCACTCAACCTCACCTGCGACACTCAACTATAGAACCGTGAGCGGTAGCGACCGGATACCCCCACTCAACGTCACCTGTGACACTCAACTACAGAACCGTGAGCGATAGCGACCGGATGCCCCCACTCAAGTTCTGCGGCCCACGCAATTACACTGTGAGCGATATCGACCGCGGACCCGACTCAACTTTGCGTGAGTCGACTCAATACGGAACCGTGAGCGGTAGCGACCGGATACTCCCACTCAACCTAGCCTGGCCCACTCAACTTCTGCGGCCCACGCAACTACACTGCGAGCGATATCGACCGCGGGCCCCGACGCAACCTCGCGTGGGCCGACACAATACGGAACCGTGAGCGGCAGCGACCGGATGCCCCCACTCAACCTAGCCTGGTCCACTCAACTACAGAACCGTATGGTCAAAGAGTAAGCTCGATACCTCCTATGCCTTCCGTCAGTGACCTGTTACTTCTTCGGCTTCACCCCGGGCGCAACCCCTGCCTAGCCCACCGCCGCACAGTTGCAGTTGATTCGCTCAAGCTTGGTTCGGTGGGAGTATCCAGTCGCTATCGCGCGTGAGCTCAGGAAGTTGAGTGGGCCAGGCTAGGTTGAGTGGGAGTATCCGGTCGCTACCGCTCACGGTTCCGTATTGTGTCGGCTCACGCGAGGTTGAGTCGGGCCGCGTGTCGTTATCGCTCGTAGTGTAGTTGCGGGCCGCAGTAGTTGAGTCGACTAGGCTAGGTTGAGTGGGAGTATCCGGTCGCTACCGCTCACGGTTCCGTATTGAGTCGGTCCATGTAAGGTTGAGTCGGGCCGCGTGTCGTTATCGCTCACAGTGTGTAGTTGCGTGGGCCGCAGAACTTGAATGGTGGCATCCGATCGCTACTGCTCCCGGTTCTGTAGTTGAGTGGCGCAGCAGAGTTGAGTGGGGGCATCTGGTCGCAACCGCCACGGCTCAGTAGTTGAGTGGCACAGGTGAGGTTGAGTGAGGCATCCGGTCGCTACCGCTCACGGTTCTGTAGTTGAGTGGCGCAGCAGAGTTGAGTGGGGCATCCGGTCGCTACCGCTCCCGGTTCTGTAGTTGAGCGACGCAGGTGAGGTTGAGTGGGGGCATCCGGTCGCTACCGCTTACGGTTCTGTAGTTGAGTGGTGGGGCGCCTGCGACCTCTAACTACTTTGAGTGGACTTAAGTAAGTGTGATGGGAAAAGGAATGAAGGAGAGCGCAAAAACAGTCAGAGTGATGATTGCCACGACAATGCGGCCGCGACCCAATGGTTCCATCTGTTCCGGCGCTGGATGACGCACCTTCAACATGATTGCCAACAGGACCGTATAAAGAAAACCGCTCGGACTGCCATGCCAGATGAATCCCAAAACTGACATTACAGCGACTGTGACAAAGGCAAGCCGGCCGATTAGCTGGTGGGCGCGTTCTCCGAATACCGCAAACGTTCCGTGTCCGCCATCGAGCTGACCTACAGGCATCAAATTCAAGCTAGTCACCAGCAGACCAAGCCAGGCGGCCATGTAAAAGGGATTGGGCAATGCGTCGGCAAGATTTGCACCCGTGAGTTTTGCAATTATCTGAAAAAGCAACGGGTCGTTAAAAATGATCACCGGACCAGCAGTTCTAGGTGCCGGCTGAAGCGTTAGTAGTCCCCCCAAAGCGATAGGAAACAAGGCGACGAAGCCTGCCAAAGGTCCGGCGAGGCCGATATCAAAAAGCGCGCGACGTGAGGGAATCGGCGACTTCATCTTTATGAACGCGCCGAACGTACCGGCCAGGAAAAGCGGTGGAGCGGGAATAAAGAATGGCAGCGTCGCCCTGACGCGGTAATAGCGACAGGCAAGGTAATGACCCATTTCGTGGGCCGTAAGTATTGTCAGTAGCGCTGTTGAGAAAGCTAATCCCTGTTTGATATAGCTGGGATCGGCAAGAGCTCGCGAGAGAAGGTCGCCCACAATTCGTACATAGTATTCTGGAATATACAAAACATAACTGAGTAAGCCAGAGAGAGCGGGCGCTGGGGGATCCCCCGCCGGGGCAGCGATGACGATTCCCGCGAAAGTAGTAGTGACGAAGGTTAGCAGCAATAGAGTAATGTGCTTTATCCATTCGCGAGCAGTGGGACTTGTCAGAGAACGCGGTGGCAAAACATTCTGGGCCGGCACAAACGGCGGAATTGTCTGAACTGATTCTGACATTAGTCTAAAGCTTTCAGTTTCTTGTGACCTAACTGTTACTTGCGGACGGTCGCCGAGGGCATCAATGTCAATTGCAGGCTAACAGCGTGAATGACCATTACCAACTCCTGAGCTTCTTTGCGGCGAAATTTCAATGACATTATCTCGGCTCTTTCGAGATGAGAGGCCAGAGAGTGGACATCTTGACCGCTGCTCTAGCCTCACGAAGGGAATAGGAAATTTGTAAACTTACAAAAGCGCTAATCTTCCGAATCTGGTTCTGAGTTAATATCGCCGTCTTCACCAACCTGCAAATCTTTTCCCGGTTTGAAGCGAATTGTCTTACCAGAGGGAATTGCTACCTCCTCTCCGGTTCTCGGATTACGACCCACGCCGCGCTTGCGTGGCTTAACAACAAATACTCCGAAGCCGCGGAGTTCAATTCTTTCTCCGCGCGTGAGCGCTTCCTTCATGGAATGAAAGAGGGCATCCACAGCTTGCTCAGCCTTCATTTTGGGAACACCGGTCTTTTCTGCCACCCGGTTAATAATGTCTAGTTTGATCACGGCTTACAGCCTCCGTTCGAATCTCAGGGGAGATTTTCGAGCCGAACTTGTAGGCAGCGATGATAGAGAGGCGCAGCAAAGACTGTCAACCGTTACAGCGCAGTTTGTAGTGGGCAATTAATATGCAAAGACAAACGGCCGCACATTAGCGGTCATTTGGAACTCACGAGTGCCATATGCCTTGCATTTTCGGAGCCGAAAAATGGCCGCAACTTATCCTGTTTGACAAGCAACTAACTCGAAGCTAACCTCAAGGATTGTGCGGGGCAGCGTTTTTTGACTATTTGGAATTCTTATCAATCTACAGGATTAACGGGGGAGCCAGCGCCGGTCATCGCATGTTAGGCATCAGAACTCGTCGTCCTCCGCCATTTGGCGGGATAAATATTAACGACGACAAAGACATTCAAATCCATCGCCCGGAACAGGCCTCGCGAAGTAGCCTTTGGGCCGAAGGACGGCTGCTTCTTCGCGATCTAATATTCGCCCTGATGATTGCGGCGCTGCTAGTCGTTTTCGTGGTGCAGCCCGTGAAAGTAGAAGGCACCTCAATGCTGCCACGGCTGCACGACGGCGAGCGAATCTTCGTTAACAAATTGATCTATTATGACGAGTACCGCTGGGCGCCAAAGATTGAGCGTGGCGACATCGTGGTATTTTGGTATCCGGAGGATCCTTCTAAAAGTTACATTAAGCGGGTGGTTGGCCTGCCGGGAGAACTGGTGGAGGTGCGGCAGGGTACCGTGCGCATTAACGGTAGCATTCTCGATGAAAGGTATCTGGATCCCCAGTTGAATCTTTCGCTGATAAGCGAGCCCCCGGTAACGGTCAAGGCAAACTACTATTTTGTGATGGGTGATAATCGTGATAATTCCAGCGACTCGCGAAGATGGGGATTGGTGCCCAAAAAGTACATCTATGGCAAGGCGCTATTTCGTTATTGGCCGCTGAGCGCCGCGAGTGTCATCCACCATGAAAACGTGTCGCCCCAACCGGCGCCTCCTTCCCCATATCAATTGACCCCACAGGAGATGCCGACTATAGCCCCGGAACAATAAGTCCGAAGATTTTGAGAACTTGACTTGAACATACTCGATTGGCTACGGCTTTTGTTGATGATTTTTTACGCGCCGGGACGCGGCCTTCGTGAAGTTCGCGACCGGGCGCCGCTAGCTCCGGCTGCGCTGGTGGCTCTGATTGCCCACTCGATCTTCTTCTTCTCGGTTACTCTTATCTATCTCAGATATCTTTATAATCCTCGCAATCCTTCCACAATATTTGGCGTGATCCTGGAGTCGGCGAGCTCGCTGGTCATCATTGCGTTGGTTTTTTGTCCGCTGGCCCTCTTTTTGTCCAACTTATTCGAACGGCGTGCAAGCTTCCGGCTGCGACTACAACAGGATTATGCGCCGCTGGCATCGACAATGTTTTATGCTCTGACCGCCTCCAGTCTGGGCGCTACGGTCCTTACCATTGCAGCAAGTATTAGTGGTGTGCTACCGACAATGGCGAACAGCATCCTCGAGCGTATGTTGTCGCAACGCGGTCAACTTCCTCCGGAAATACTGCCCTTGATTGAACAGGGAATAGTCAGACCGGGATTGATCGCCACCGTACTTTCGCTAATCGCGTTGCTTGTGATTTTTGGCATCTGGGCAATTGTCGGCGTCCGCCTGGTGTTTCGCTTATCCTGGCTTCAGTCCGCAATTGTGGTGTTCATTAGCAGCACTCTTCTTATTCCGGCGTATAGATTGATTCCCATAGTCGGCATGTTACTCGCATCGCCGTTTTTGTTGGTCATGATTTTTCTTTTGCTGCGAGGATACTTTACCGAAATCACTCGCACTCAACGCGCGCGTGAATCGTTCAAACAGAACCTGGAGGCGGCAACGCTGAATCCGGCGGACGCTTCGGCCCATTACAATCTGGGGTTGATTCATCAGCAGCGAGGCGAGATCGAAGCAGCGCGCGAGCGGTTCGAACGAGCAATTCAGATCGACGGCGACGAACTTGATGCCCATTATCAATTGGGACGTATCGCACTGATGCAAAAGCGATTCGCCGACGCCATCAAGAGCTTCGAACAGGTTGTCTCGCGCGATCCGGCCCACAGTCAGCACGAGATCTGGCGTGAAGTTGGCGCTACTTACCTCGGCGCAGGTCAGTTTGATGACGCCCGCGATGCGTTGGAACGCTTCCTGGAGCAGCGGCCGTCTGATCCGGAAGCACTGTATTTAATGGGACGCGCGCACGCGGGTCTCGGCCACCGACGTGAGGCCGCCAGCTTGATGCAAGCCTGCATAGAAGCAGTTAAGACCGCTCCGGCTTACAAATACCGCGCCGATAAGCGCTGGCTCAATGAGGCGCAACAATATCTGCGCACTCAGCCTTAGACTTCATGTAATCCTGTTGATCGAGTAAATGGCCGAAAAGAAACCACCCGCACTTCTTGCACTTGAAGATGGTCGCACATTTCGGGGTCGCTCATGGGCTGCGGAAGGCGAGAGTGTTGGCGAAATGGTGTTCAACACTTCGATGACCGGCTACCAGGAGGTGCTCACCGATCCTTCCTACGCCGGTCAGATTGTTTGCATGACCTATCCTCTGATTGGTAATTACGGCGTCAACAGTGAAGACGAAGAATCTGATCGTCCCTGGGTAGAAGGCTTCGTTGTGCGCGAAGCTAGCCGCGTGGCTTCCAGCTGGCGGTCGGAGGAAACGCTCGATGCGTACCTGAAACGCTGGAACATCGTGGCGCTCGACGGCATCGATACGCGGGCGCTGGTAAGGCATATTCGCGACAAAGGGGCGATGCGTGCCTGCATTTCTACAATCGATCTCAAGGAAGAGAGCATAATCGAAAAGGCGCGCCAGTCGCCACCGATGGAGAACCGTGAGCTTGCGAGTGTAGTGACGACCAAACAGCCTTACGAGGTCGCGCCGGTCGGTGACCAGCGCTTTCATGTGGTCTGTTACGACTTCGGCGTCAAGCGAAATTCATTGCGTGAGCTCTCGCGACTCGGTTGTCGCATAACAGTGGTGCCGGCTTCAGCAACGGCGGCTGAGGTCATGGCCATGAATCCCGACGGAGTCTTTCTTTCGAATGGCCCAGGCGATCCAGCCTCGATGAACAGGGAAGTCGAAGAAATCCAGGAGTTGGTCAAGTCAAGCGTGCCCACCTTTGGAATCTGTTTTGGACATCAGTTGCTGGGCCGCGCCTTTGGTGGCAGAACCTTCAAACTCGTTTTCGGCCATCGTGGCGGAAATCAGCCGGTTAAAAACTTACAACACGGCGAAGTGGAGATCACCTCACACAATCACGGTTTCGCGGTCCTTGCCGACAGCCTTCCAGCCGACGTGGAAGTAACACACGTGAATCTTAACGACCGCTGCGTCGAAGGCATGCGCCACAAGACGCTTCCCATAATCTCCGTTCAATATCATCCAGAAGCGGCGCCCGGTCCTCACGATGCCGAGCACCACTTTCAGCGGTTCATAGATCTGATGGAACAACGGTACGCACTGAACAATAGATCTTCAGGATGATTTATCCTGCCATTGCGCATATTGCCTGGGAACGCATTATTCTCGACTCAGGCAGACAAGGTCATCTGGAAACATCGTGGTAAGGGCTGACTCGCCCCTATGCAAGGAAGAATTGTTGGGATTTGCGATGCCAGTTTTAGGGTGGTATAAAGAAGGACAAATGTCTACCAATCCCAAAACGTTGGAAGGCGTCTATCGTGACGGCAAAGTTGAACTGCTAGAAGCACCTTCCAATGTTAATGAAGCCCGAGTATTGGTGACGTTTCTGACAGAAGATGCAGTTAACCTATCAGAGCACGGAATAGAGGAAGATCAAGCGGCTAGCCTGCGCGCGCGCTTGAGCGCGTTTGTGGAAGATTGGGACCGACCGGAAATGGGAGCGTACGATGCCTTATAGGCGTGGTGACGTAATACTGGTCCTCTTTCCTGACTCGAATCTTCGTACTGCGAAACGCCGACCGGCGCTAGTCATACAAGCTGACAATCTAAACACAGATCTTAGGCAGACTGTAATCGCAATGATTACCAGCAACATGTCGCGTGCAGGTCACCCCAGTCGTGTGAGCTTACTGTTGAATTCTTCTGAGGGCCGAGACACGCATTCTAATGGACTCCGTGATAATGACTGACAATCTTACTACGGTGCGGGAGAATGAGATTGACCGGAGTCTTGGCAATCTGAAGGATTCGACAAAAGTAGATGCGGCTCTGCGACTAACATTACCGTTATAGTCATATTTTGAACCTAAAACCTAAAACCCACTCCGGCGCTAAATTCAAAATTGTGAATCGTTTCCTTGGCTGTAGTCGTTGGGTTGAACGGGAAAGGCAACACATTACTGCCGTAGCGGATCATCGTGTCGCCGCCGTCGAAACGCGAGACTATTCGCCGCGAAGGATAGAATTCAAGAACACCTCCGAGATCGAACGAGAAATAGGTTCTTCGCTCAAGATGAAAGATTGGGAACGGGAACGGCTGGCTTGTATCGAAGCCGTCAAACGAGAGTGTCTTGCTGAAACTGACAACACCTGGTCGAGCTTTCCCGAAGAGGCCAAACTTCTCGAACCTTTTGCCTAACTTAATTCCTGCCTGCCCCTGAAGGGTTCTACCTCCCGCCCTGGCGTTATTGAACAGCGCGGAATCGCGCGGGAAAAAATCTCCCTGCGCCTCTAAAGCAAAGCTTGGTGATACGTTGAAAGTGAATCTGCCGCCAAAACCTGCCTGCGTTTTGGTATCCCGAAAGTCGGGTGCCGAAAAGAAAGGCTCGGTGCTTGAAATGTGCTCGACCTCGGTAAAACCCAGGGACGAAAACTGGGCTCCCACCTCGAATTTCTGAACCTTTTCCTGCGGAGCCTGAGTTGTACTCTCAGGCTCTATCGAGCCAAGTCTAAAGCCGATCCCGGCGCTTAGCTGGAAGTTATGACGAACTCCGGGACTCGGAAGCGGGTTTGGACTGAATGGGAAACCGGAGCCTTTGCCGTAATTGATAATCGTGTCTCCAACATCGATGCGGGTTAGCACCTTTCGCGAGGGATAAAACTCGAGTACGCCACCAAGGTCCATCGAGAAATACGTTTTCCGTCTGTCGTCGAATACGGGCAGCGTAAGGGGTTGTCCGTTAAAATCGATGGTCGTAGTACCAACGATCGTGAGGACCCTGCTGAAACTGGCAAAGCCAGGCCGCGCCTTCGCGAAGATGCCGAAGTTGCGAAATCGTTGGCCCGCTTTGATTCCAAACTGGCCCTGAGTCAGACGGCCTGCGTTGTTGGGATCAGTAGCACTCTCATGAGGAAAAAAATTTCCCTCAGCTTCGAGCGCGAGATGCTTCGTAAGATTGAACGTGAATCTGCCGCCAAATCCCGCCTCTGTCCTGCCTCTTTCAATGGTCAGAATAGCGCCTCCTGGTGGAGGCAATGAGCCCAATGACAGTGACGAGAACTGGATGCCAACTTCGATCTTCGACGGGGCCTCTTCTTCCTGTGCATGGACCATGTGACCCGAGAGGATTGTAAGCGCCAGTACCGGGCTCGCAAGGAACATAACTTTTTTCATTTGGGTTTCCGCACCCTTCGTTGTGATTCGTTGGAGGGCTCCAAGCAGGGGGATCTCCCGAGGAATCTACCGAGATGACGACGCGACAGAAGCTGAAGGTGAGCGCGAGAGAGAAATTTCGGTTCGTGCCGGCCATGCGACACGATTGCTCTCACGATTATTCCTCTTCGGGCATCCTCAATTCACCTGTCGTCAGGTCTGGTCTTTCACGGGCCATGTCTTCCGGAGTTGTGTTTAGGTCCGGATGAGTGGGCCGCAAATCTTTATCTATGGGAAGAGTAAGATCGTTAGTTGCCACGCCCCCGGCTGGGCTTGGTTCCAAAAGATCGGCGAGGCCTTCGCTACCGCGATGTTCAAGCCAATGGCGATAGCTGACTGTCAGAATCGCAACTACGGGAATCGCGAGAAAGATTCCCGCCACGCCGGCAAGCTCTGCGCCCGAGAGGATAGCGATGATTACAGCGAGAGGATGTAAGTGTATTCCCTGGCCAATCAAACGCGGATAGACCACGTAGTCTTGAATAATGCGCAGCACTATCAGGAATAAAAGTACCAGGAAAGCGGAGAACAGACCCCCATGCAGCACTGCCGCTACCGCGGCTAACACCGCGACCAGCAATGGACCAACGAGAGGAACAAATTCGCAAACGCCGGCGATGATACCCAGGACCAAAGGACTGGGAAGTCCCAGCAGCGTGAACCCAAGCGCGCAGACGACGCCGATAAAGACGCAGGCGGTTAATTGGGCGCGAATGTAAGCGGCTAGCGTGCTGTTGATGTCCTGAAAAAACTCGTCACCGCGCCAGCGCCATCGTCCCCGTGGGAGCATCTGTAGAGCGGAGCGGCGAAAGCTTTCCGCGTCTTTCAGAAAAAAGAAACTCAGGATAGGAATAAGAACCAGCCACGGAATGTAAAATCCCCAACCGGCGACAATCGTCAATACACCGCTAGCCGTCTGACTGACCTTCTCGATCACACCGGGAATGGCGCGATTGATTGCATCGAGCAGAGGTGCGGGCATTTGATGCGTGCGGAAGTATTCAACCCAGCTTTGCATCTTAGTGCCGACGGCGGTCCAATAACCGCGCGCCTGCTCAGCAAACTCCGGAAACTGGCTTCCCAACCGCGGCGCCAGCACGTAAATGCCAATCACGATTGTCGCGATGATGATGATATAGGAAAGGCCAATGGCCAGGGCGCGCGGTAGAGAAAATTTCCGTCCGGAGAAACGCCGGGGCCGGCTGAGAAATTCGACCAGAGGGGCGACTAAGTATGCAAAGAAGACGGATAGAATCAACAGCAGGATGACGCCCGTTAGCTTTACGATTACCCACCGCGCCACTTCGAATAGGTAGTACGTGAGGAGGGCGATAAGAGCTATGCGAAGGATCGCGCGGTTTTGCAGCCAGTTTGCTTCAGCCGCAACCTTCGCAGCGGTGCGCGCAACATCTTTAGTTTCGTGGCTCGACACTATTGTGAGTGCGCTAGTTGTAGAGTCTCCGGATTATTCCCCCGACTGCCACTTGATCGGCGGGCGAGATGCTCCGGAATTCCACGCCGAACGTATCTGGAGTAGCGTGATGGACGACCTCACCATGCAACGTCAACGCGTCTTCGTGATCAACCAGCAGTAGTCCAAGTTGGTCGCCGACTCTCACGTTCCGACATGCCGGAAGGTTGCATACACGAAGTCCACCCAGACTAATGTCGGCTGGTTCGCCGAGTCCGAGCGACTCCTTTTGACTATCGTCTTCGATCGCCAGAGTAAGCCGGGTGTTGACGTAGTACCGGGGAAACTTGCGACGCTCATGATTCGACAAGGCCATCTCGGGCGTGGTCATCACACAAACTCCTTTTAGTGGGCAAGTACATCTTCCTCATCATCTTCCTCGTCGTCATCTTCTTCCAGCGACGGCGGAGGTGGAGCGTGAACCCGCGGAGCAGCCGGCTCCCAGATCAATCCTCTCCATTCATCCGTCTCACCAAGAAGTTGAAGCGCCGCTAGCGGGTGGCCCGGGTTACGCTCGATGCGCAAGACCTCCGCGACTACTTGTAGCGTCTTGCCATCCTCGCCGTGAACTTCGAGGCGCACACGACTGCCAACGTCGGGTAACCTTCGCGGTAGATGAACGAGGGTACCTTCCGGCCCCACGTTTTCCGTTGTGCCTTCGGATAAGACATGCGTACCGCCGGGATCGTCCCATTCAGCTCGGACTTCGAATGATACTAAATACCTTGGTCCCGAACGAGCTTCAGTTTCTACTTTTTGGGCCATGGTTCACACTCCTTCCGGGGGAAGAGCGGAGGCAGTTTATAACGTTTTGCGGTCAAAAGTCGTGTCCTGCCGAGTTCCGAGTTCCGATGTTAATACTTCTTAACTGATGACGCATCGCGCATCTAGGCCGAAAGTTGACCAACGGACGATCGGGATTCCATAACCTAACGAGTCGGAACCCGGAACTCGGAAACTCGGAACTCAAAACTCGGAACTGGTCTTATTCTTCTTCTGTCCTTAGTCTTTCCAGGACCGAAAAATCTTCGAGGGTAGTGACATCGCCCGCGACTGTACCGCTGGTCGCAATCTCGCGCAATAGCCGGCGCATAATCTTTCCCGATCGCGTCTTGGGCAAGGCATCGGTGAATCGTATTTCATCCGGTCGCGCCAGCGCTCCTATCTCTTTTGTCACATGCGCGCGTAAGTCGTCATTTAGTTGCGGCGATGGACTGTGCGAACCTTCCAGAGTCACAAAGGCAACTATCGCGGAGCCTTTCAGCTCGTCCGGACGAGCTACCACGGCAGCTTCAGCCACTGCTTCGTGGGAAACGAGCGCGCTTTCTACTTCGGCAGTGCCCAAACGATGACCACTAACGTTGATAACATCGTCAATGCGGCCCATGATCCAGAAGTAGCCGTCCTTGTCGCGACGCGCACCGTCACCCGCAAAGTAGATATTTTCGATCTGCGACCAGTACTGCTCTCGATAGCGTTCATCGTCGCCCCAAATCGTCCGCAGCATCGAGGGCCAGGGACGTTTGATCACCAGATAACCACCCTCGTTTGCGCCTACCTGCTTGCCGTCGCGCGTCATGACGTCGGCCTCAACGCCGGGAAACGGCTTCGTGGCTGACCCAGGCTTCGTAGGAGTCGCACCCGGAAGCGGACTAATCATGATGGCGCCCGTCTCCGTCTGCCACCAGGTATCGACGATTGGGCAAAGCTCGCGACCTATGACCCGGTGATACCACATCCACGCTTCGGGATTGATGGGCTCGCCGACGGTGCCCAGCAGCCGCAGGCTGGAGAGATCATGTTTAAGTGTCCACTGCTCACCCCATTTTATGAAGGCCCGAATCGCCGTTGGAGCCGTGTAGAAAACGTTGACGCGATGGCGCTCGATAATGTCCCAGAAACGATCCGGCTCCGGAAAGTTCGGTGCGCCTTCATACATCACTGCCGTTGCGCCGTTTGAGAGTGGCCCATAGACGACGTAGCTGTGCCCTGTCACCCAGCCGATGTCGGCAGTGCACCAGTAGATGTCCTCGTCCTTTAAGTCGAAAATCCACTTTGTCGTGAGGTGCACCTGCAAAAGATACCCTGCGGTTGTGTGCAGAATGCCTTTTGGTTTTCCGGTCGTGCCTGAAGTGTAAAGAATGTAAAGCGGATGCTCACTGTCTAACGGCGCCGCCGGACACTCGGCGTTTTCGACGGCCATCGACTCGTGCCACCAATGATCGCGGCCGGCTTCCATGTGGATTGGCTTACCCGTACGGCGCACGACGAAGCAGTCTTTCACCGATGGCGTTTCTTTCAAGGCTTCGTCAACGGCAGCCTTGAGCTTGACTTCGCCACCCCGTCGCCAGCCACCGTCGGCAGTTACTACAACTTTGCAGCGCGCATCGTTTATGCGGTCGACTAAGGCCGAACTGGAGAAACCGCCGAAGATGACTGAATGCGTCGCGCCAATTCGTGCGCAGGCGAGCATTGCGATCGCCAGCTCGGGAATTAACGGCATGTAAAGGGCGACGCGATCTCCTTGTTCGACGCCGGCGCGCTTGAGGACGTTTGCGAATTTGCAGACTTCAGAATGTAGTTGCTGATAAGTCAGCGTGCGCTGTTCGCCAGGTTCGCCTTCCCAGATCAAGGCAGCCTTGTTGCGTCGCCATGTCGCTAGATGCCGGTCGAGACAGTTGTAGGAGATATTGATCTTGCCGCCGACAAACCATTCGGCATGTGGCGGTTCCCACTTCAAGACAGCGTCCCACTTCTTAAACCAGTAGAGCTCTTCGGCCATGCGCCCCCAAAATCCCTCCGGGTCAGTGCTCGCCTCAGCACGCAGTTTGTCCAGTTGCTCCAGCGACTTAATGTGAGCCTTCTCGGAAAAAGTTTGCGGGGGTGGAAAAACTCGATCCTCTGTTTGGAGCGATTCAATATTTGTGGTGGTGGTTGATGACATACGCTTAGTGGTTCACCAGCAAAAGTTCTTGTATTTTGTAGCAGCCTTGTGTACCACAGATGTGCTTGACCCGACAACGACTTGTCAGCAAACTTTTCAGGGAGATGAGTTGGAAAGACTTTCTTGAGACAATCTATTATGGAGCTGCAACGGTCGCCGCTTTGGGGACACTGATTGCAGGTGTCTTTGCTCTACGCGTTTATCGAAGCAACTCGAGGCTCGAGCGAGCACGATGGGCTTCAGAACTTTATAAGAGCTTCTACCAAGAAGGGAAACTGAAGGATATCCGAGACAAATTGGATTGTGCTGCGGGGTCAGATAATGTGAATAAACTTGTAATCGAAGAGGATTCTGAGTTTACTGACTATCTGAACTTCTTCGAGTACATCGCATTTTTGAAGAATTCCAAGCAGCTGCACGAGTCGGAAGTTCAGGATCTATTCGGCTATTATCTAAGCTGTCTGCGACGTCATGCCAGCGTCCAAGCTTATATCCTGAACTCAGAAAACGGCTACGAGGGGCTCGCGAAGCTTATTGGAACCGTAAAGACAGAAAACAGGGAGTTGGAGAACCTAACATGAGTAAATATCTCTTCCTCTATGGCACACTTAAGCCAGACATGGCCGATAGCGAAATCGCTGCCATTGTGGGGAGACTTCGTAGCATAGGTAGAGGTTATGTCCATGGAAAGTTGTATGATTTGGGTGACTACCCGGGCGCCATTGTTGACCCCTCGTCTAGTAGCTTGGTCAGAGGTCTTTTGGTGCAGTTGCCACCTGATAAGGAGGTACTGGAGGCGCTTGACAGGTACGAGGAATTCGATCCCGCAAACCCCGGCCAGAGTCTTTTTATCCGCACAAAGACAAAAGTAAGACTTACGGATGGCCGAAATGTACAGGGATGGATTTATGTCTATAACCGAAATCCAGGTGAGGCTCCCGTTATTCGTGGAGGCCATTACTCAAAGTCAAAGGTGGCCTAATTTCAAACGTCCTGTGAATCCTCTCACTTTCCATAGTCCTTATTCTTCCTAATGACCCTCTACGTCGGAACCAGCGGCTACAGCTATAAGGAATGGAAGGGAAGCTTTTACCCGGAAAAGATTCCGGCGAAGGAAATGCTCCGGTTCTATTCAGAAAGGCTGAGCACGGTTGAAATCAATGCCACGTTCTATCGCATGCCGCAAACCAGCATGCTGGAAAACTGGAAGGAGCAGGTGCCTGCCACTTTTCGCTTCTCGCTCAAGGCTCCTCAACGAATCACGCACATCAAGCGACTCAAGGAGACAGATGAAGAGACAAAGTACTTCTTTGAAACAGCTTCAGTGCTCGCAGATGAATTGGGCGTAGTCCTGTTCCAGCTTCCGCCAAACATGAAAAAGGATCTACCGCGCCTCGAAACTTTTCTTGCGCAGCTGCCAGCGGCCACACCCGCGGCGTTCGAGTTTCGCCACCCCACCTGGTTCGACAATGACGTACTTGATCTCCTGCGAAGCCAAAACCGCGCGCTTTGCATCTCGGATACTGACGACTTACCCGCTACACACATCGACAAAACTGCCGATTGGGGCTATTTACGGCTGCGTCGTGTAAATTACTCGGAAGAGAATTTGGCGGATTGGCTGGGCCGCATTCGCGATCAGAATTGGAAAGAGACGTTTCTATTCTTCAAGCATGAAGACGAAGGAACCGGCCCAAAATTAGCAGCCCAGTTTCTTACTCTCGCTAACATCACTTAGACGGTTTCGCGGTTATGTAGAAGCTCCAAGATCTCGTTTATGTTTCAACCCGCCAGGATAACTCGATTGTGCTTGCCAATTCTGTTGCCGCTTGTGCTCGGCGCCAAGTTTGAGGCCCAAACACAGAATCGGGATTTGATGGAACTGCAGCAAGCCTACGCAATGCGTTTCCTCGAGCCAGAGCCGCACATGGCTTTGGCCAAGTACTACTTTGACCATGGCAAGCCGCTCGAAGCTTTTCACATACTCGAGGCTGCTCGCCGAAATCGCTTCGAGGAAAAGATATTTAATCTGGCTTTCTATCGCGCCTTCGATGGTTTTGATAACAGTAAGGCGGCGGAAGACCGCCTGCTCGATGAATACGCGCGCAATCCGAACTCGGTTGAAACCATTGACCGCTTGGCCGATATCTATATTTCGCGCGAAAACTGGCCCAGAGCCAAGCAATTTCTGCTCATCGCCATTCAGAAGAAACCGGACAATTATAGATTCGTGGCCGGGCTGGCAGAGGTCCTGAGCCGCGAGGGCAAGCTGGAAGAGGCCGATAAGCTGGAGAATGATTACCTAAAGAAGTATCCCGAATCGGCAATGGGATACGCTATGCGGGCGGAGGGTATCATGAAAACGAAACCTCTTGAAGCCCGGGCTCTCCTTGCAGAAGCCATCAAACGTTATCCAAACGAAGGACAGCTGTTGTTCGATCTCGGGACTATTTACCAAAGTGAGAATAAGCAAAAAGCGGAGGAAGCCTTTGTTAAAGCTGCCGAACTGGCCCCCAGATCCGCACTGATTCAATCGTGGGTAGGACGGTTCTTTTTCAAGGTGAAGCCAGATGACCGCCGCGCCCTTCGGTATTATCTAAATGCTTACTTTCTCGATCCTCACGCTTACGAGACTGAGTACGTGGAATCTCGAATCTCAAAGATTGATCTCCGGCTGGCCGCAGCAAGGTTTGATGAACAAACCAAGGCGGGCGTCTCTCTGGTTGGTCTGCTGGATGATCCGAATCCGATTGTAGTTGGTTTAGCTTTGGAGCAGATGGAAGCGAAATGGTTACCGAGTTTTGTGGGCCCGGTAGTTCATCTTATGGAGCATGAAGCCCAGGGCGTGCGGTGGATGGCGACTCAGGCGCTGAAGAAGAACGTCGATCAATCTTTCGATGAGCAACTCAAAGCGCTCTTGAAGGATGAAGACCCGCGGAAACGCGGGCTTGCTGCCTACATTGCCGTCTATAGATGGAAGAAGGACAGCTTTGGCATCATTAAAAGTCTCTTATCCGAGGAATCACAGCTCGTCAGGTTTGATGCTCTTTCAGCTTTGCTAATCGAAGGCGGTGTTGAGGGGCGTCAAGTTGCCTTAGAACATGCGGCTCATGAGTCCAATGAAACACTAAAGAAATTAATTAATGCCGAGGAGCAACGTCAGTAAGAGAAAAGAGGCGCGACCTGCGCCTCTCCTCTGATTCAGCAAGGCTGTTAGGTTAGAAGTTTCCAGTACACTCCGGGTGGCCACAGTCGCAATCGATTTCAACGGTATCGCCAGTGCCCTCGCACGAGGCGCTACAGTATTTGCCGCCTGCTTGAGGAGCACAACCGCAAACCGGGTTCTTACAAGTTTCGTTCTCGTCTGCCATACTTCCTCCTTGATGGTTTAGGTCTGTGGAAACACAGAGTAGCACATCTCGGACGACGATGACTGGGTGATTTCACCTTCCGGTAGTCTTTGTTTACTATGCAGTACGGTAGCCCTACTCCTCCTCCTCTTCAACTTGAGCTACGGTTTCCATCGCCCCTTTTGATTTCAGAAACCTGACGACGGCAGCATGATCGTTTTCGGCGGCGTAAGCGAGAGCATTCTTCTTATCTTCATCGATCGCGTTGAGATCCGCGCCGGCCAGTACTAACGCCCGCACGTTATTTACAAGTCCTTCTGAAGCTGCGAGCATCAGCGCGGTGCGTCCTTGCTTGTCTTTCGCATTTACTTCTGCGCCCGCATCGAGCAACGTCTTCAATGCTTCAAGATTATTGGAGACCGCTACCTGCATAAGTGCTGTACTGCCGGAGTCGCTCTTGAGATTCACATCCGCCTTGGCGTTGATCAGGTCCCAGACGAGATCGGTGGTGGCATCGTCGTCGAGCATCATCAAAACCGTTTCGCCCTCGCGGTTCTTTGCGTTTACGTTCGCGCCCGCAGAAAGCAGCAGTTGCACCATCTCACGGTTAGCGTTTTTCACAGCGTGCTCCAGCGCGGTGGTGCCGCTCTCCTTATCGCGCAGGTTAACATCTGTGCCCGCAATCAACTCTGTAAGCGTCTCGAGATTGTCTTCCTGCGCCGCTCTAATGAAGGGATTTGCGGGTGCAATAAATGCCACCGCACCCCCACCAGATATAAGCCGAACTTCATTGGAACCAAGATCGACCGTTTCTTCGATCATCGCCACGTTTAAAGTCCGGTCTACACGCGCTTCGCTGTTGGCTTGCACGTAGAATCCATCGGTTTGATCAGCAGCAAAACCTGGCGCCTCTATGCGGAGTTTGTAGACAGCCGATTGCAGGCTTTCGATCTTGAACTGGCCGTCGAATCCCGAGCTCGCATAAAGAGCGACATTCAATTCCTCGTTCCAGAGAGAAATGGTGGCGCCCGAAATGGCCGCTCCATTCTGCCCGGTAATCGTGCCAACAATGCTTGAGCCTGGAACCCACTGAGTGTTTGGCTGCGTAGCAGCAGGCGGGTTCCAATTGCCTGACTGAGAACCTGCTGAATCCTGGCCAACGGCACTGGTGATGCTCAAAGTGGCCGTGAAGGCGCCGGCAGCAACTCGGGACACGCGGCGGCCAATGCGATGGAGCTTTTGCCGCACCGGGAGTGTTACCGGCCGGCCCCTCGGGTCTTGATAATAACGAACGCAAAGGCGGCCATTCGATCGAGCCACGAGCCGCTGCGCCTGGTTGCGCGTCATCTGAGAAAGATTGTGTACCTCAAGACTGCAGTGTTCACAGAAACGCACCTGGTCGTTGCCGATCATCGAGTCCCAATCGGTGATGCACGGCGAGGGAACGGTCAAATTGTTCAGAAAGTTTTTGGGTGCCATGGTAGGTCTCCTTATCAAGTAGCGGATTGATTGGAGAGCCTGGGGAGAGAAGCTCGGACGCTTGCGCAGAATTAGACAGCGAGTCCGGCAGGAAGTTCCGGACTCATAAAGTACTGCCTTTGGACCAAGTCGATCGTTGACCTGGGGAGGAGCCTGTAGATTTACCGCTGAGATGCACCAACTTCATCTCATGGTTGTAAATATTTTCGTACACGCCACGCGATTTTGAATGAATGCTGAAACCCAACTTCATTTGATATCAAACGTCACCGGAACAACCACAGCGCGAGCCTCAGGATTATAGTAATCATAAACAACTGAGGGCGCTGTCTTCGCAGTTAGCGCGAAGCGAGGACGAAACTTAAAATCAAAGTCGACGCCACCCGCCCGTGGCCAGAGATAAACGACCACACGGTCCGGCAACACATCATACTGACTGATGGCCCATCCGGATTTCGTCATAGCGCTTTCGAGCGAGGCGCGATCGACATCCGCCCCTGGCGGCAGCCCAATTTCCGCGAGAATCATCCCATAACCGTAGAAGCCTACACGCTCGGCTTTAACATGACAGGCAATCTCGTCGTTGATCTTGCCCGCCTTTTTCTCGAACGTGGTTGCGAGACGTAATGAACTGCTTTCACCGATCTTCGTACCGGTGGTTTGCGTTGCCGTAGACACCGACCACGGCACGTAATAGTTTGCTACCAATTGGACCGATGCGAGCGCCGAACCTGCAGGACGCCGCAATTCAACACGGTTCGCACCAGTTTGCAAAAAACGCGAAATATCGGCGCGAAGCAGGCCGGAGAGTTGATCGCCTGGTGGCAAGTCCATTGAGGTCGCAAGCTGGCCGTTGATAATGATCTGAACCGAAGCCGCAGTCGTTGCCTTCTTTTCATCGAGAGCTGCGGCGTCAGTGGCCAGCAACGTCATGAGTGTGTCCAGCACATTAATCGTCGCTTGCGTTGAATACCAAACTCCGTAGCGGTCCTTTTGCCTCAGCAAGAAGAGCAAGCCGCTGCGAACCAGTGGGTCGCTAGATGGCGCGTTCGGGCTTGCCGTCTGTGACTGGGCCTTTGCAGTTCGTGCCAGGGCTTGAATAGCCAGCGCACTGGTTTCAACCCGACCAGCGAGACCCCAACCATAGAAAGGCGTGTTTGTTTCCAACGCCCAATAGCTTGTGTCACCTTCGTTGTGAGCGAGCGTCCGAAGTTTTGCTGCGGCTCGGGTGGCGCCTTCTTTATCTCCCGCCTCGGTCGCAGCAAGGGCATACGATGCGATTAAATAAGGCTCGTCTATCGCTTCAATTCTCGTTGAGAGATACGAAAGCGCGCGCTTGAGTTCCATTGAGACAGAATGGGAAACCTCCTGTTTGGTTGCGGCCGAGTCGTCACGTGCAACGGAGGACTCAGTCATCGCCAGCACTCGGGCAACAAAAGCCGTCAGTAACGCGGTGCGGCGTTGATTTTCAGGCTCCTGAGCGTAGGAATGGGAATCGGGCCAACTGCCATCTACGAGCTGCCGTTTGAACAGCCACTCGCGAGCGCCTTTGATTACCTCATCATCGACCGGAATAAACTCTTTAGCGTCGTGCAGGAACCTCAGTGCGTAAGCGGTCAGCGCGAGATCGGCCTCGCCGCGACCCCAGTATGAAAAGCCGCCATCCTCGGTGCGGTAGTTCAGCAAGCGTTGATAACCCAGTTGAGCGTAACGCTGCGCTTTCGCGTTTAATCGCGAATCGGATGGTATGTGCTTGTTGCGACGTAGGACCAACAAGCTCGGATAGGTCGATGAAATTGTCTGCTCGCCGCAACCATGCGGACGTTCGAGAATTCCTTCAACGCTTTCAACTACGTGGCCCATCAGGCTGGGATAAATCTTTAATTCCGCCCGCGTCGAGCCAGGAATCACTGAGGGGGGAAGATTCATGGTCAGTGTGCCAGCATCGCCAAATACGTCGCTGGCAGTTTGCGTCTTCTCTTCACCGTCAGGATGCACAGTTACCGGTTTTTCAATCGAATCACTCGCTTCAGGGCCGCTCGCCGTAACCCTTTGCTTGCCGTCTTTCACTGAGGCCACGGCCTGCAAATCGAACGTTTGTCGCACGGCATCGCCTGCGGGAACATTCGCGCGCTGCCGTGCCGGTCCCTTAAGCGTGAACCAATTCTCCGGTTTGATTTCCAGATCGACTGTTTGCGAGCGCTCGAGATAGTTTCGCAGCACTATGGGCAATGAGATCTGATCTCCCTCAGTGAGCACACGCGGGGGATCGTGCTCAACAAAGAAAGGCTGGAACGCCTTAATCTCTGTCTCTGCTGTCCCCATCTCGCCATCTTCAGTCGAGCCGATCACCGACATCTTCCAGGTAGTGATGTTGTCCGCGAGCTTGAACTTCAATTGCGCGCGACCTTGTTTATCCGTTTCCAGTGATGGTTGCCACACGAGTGTTTCCGGAAAGTATTCGCGCAGCCGCGGGGTAGCGAGCTGAAGCGCTTGACCGATCGAAATGCGGGTCTTGCCTTCAGTGACTGTGGTCGATACCTGCGACGAAGTCGTGTTTAATCTGCTTTCGCCTTCAGCCGTCACTGTAACTACCTCGCTTATTGCCCCCGGCTCGAGTCTAAAATCGACAGTGGTTATGTTTGAAGAACTAACGGGAACCTCCTTGATGATTGCCGATTTGAATCCGGCGGCATCGCAGCGCAACTCATAAAAACCAACTGGCAGGTTTCGCAAAATGAATCCTCCAGCCTCGTTGGTTTCGGCCTCGAATTCCATTGACGAGTTCTTTAAGGTCGCCTTTACTTTGGCGCCTGCTACCACTGCGTCACTTGGATCAATAACAGTGCCCTTTATGGCGCCTTTTGCGCCCGCAAAGAAAATCGGTTGCACTGTTGTGTGATCGCGGCTGGTTTGTTCAACTGTTAGCCTGGAAAACTTTGCTACCTCGAAATCGTCCGCAGTACCTTCCTTGCCGTCCTCCCCGGCAGAGCGCAGGTAAATAGAACTGATCTGTTGCGTGACAGGCGTAATCTTCGCGTGTCCTTGCGCCTGTTGATTGTAGGTCGAGACGCTCTGAAGAATTGCCCGGTCGGCGAAACGAAACTCAGTCTTGAAGTTAGCGTAGTAGCGATGACCCCAGGGATCGTGCAACTTCTCCTGGTCGACGCCTTCAGAGACAAGTACACGCTGCAGGTCGCGATCCTCCTGGGGCAGGGTATCAGTCTGCTTGAAGTAATCTGCTAAGGCTTTTTCAATTCGAGCGCGCGTCTCGCGGAGGTAGTCGATGCTTGATATCCAAATGATGAAGTCGTCTGATTTGGATGTCTTGTTCGGACCACTGCTTTGTACATAAATGTGGAAGCTGTTCTGCTTGATAGCGAAGCTGAGATCGTAAGGCTGGCCCCAGGGATCGCGTAACGAGTCGAAGTTGATCCCTTCCGACTCTAGTTCGGTTTTCAAAGTGGCAGCATCACGAATGAAGCCGCCGGTGCGCACGTGAAAAGCTTCGACAGCGCGATTGATTGCCTCCCCGGTGAATCGAAAATAAGGCCTCGTGATTCGGGTGACGGAGAAATCGTCCTTAGTAGCGAAAATCTTATCGGGCCCGGAGCTAACGATCTCGAAGATACTGTTATCTCGATCAATCGAGAATACGTCGTGATAAGGCTCTCCCCATGGATCCCTTATCTGGTCAAAGTCAACTCCTGATTCAAACAACAGGCGGCGTAGAGTTTTGCCATCCTCAGGACGCATGCCGCTCTCTTTGTATCGGGTCTCCAGGAGATCGACGATAGGTTTTATGTGCCGACCAGTTAGTTCCGCAAAAACGCGCGCGTGACTCTCATCAAATCCTTCAGCGCTGAATAAGCGGGGCTCAAAGGGTTCGGCGCCAAGAAGTAACTCGGCGACCAGCTCCATTCCTTCGGGTAGTGGCCTTGTTAGGTCTATTCGCTGCAGATCCTTCCGAGTTATGCCTCCGATCTGGTTGTCATACCCGCGCCATTGACTGAAACTGCCATAAAAACCGAACGTTCCGCCGAAGTCCTGATCGGTGCGAGCCCTTTCTTCGACTGCTCGATCGAAGATGACGACTCCAAGGGCACTATCCGCCGGGCGACCGTCAGGAGCAAAGACACGAAAGTCCACTGTTGCGTCCTCGCCAGGCTTGTAGTCGGCATGGTCAAGGCGGAAGTTGAGTTTGAGATCGCGATCTCTCGGAAACATGACTGTGCAAGAGCCAAACGGAAAGTTATACGAGTAATAATCGGGCGACTTCGAGTAAGCAGAGATACTTACTTCATCTTGAAATTCCGGCCCGTAATTCAGCGTAAATGTCGCTGCGCCGTTGTGGACCGATAGGTACCGCGATTCGATGATGTTTGATTCGTGAGAGACATCAACAATCATATCCATTTCTGGCTCGCTGGCTGTAATGTTCACCTTGATTCCCTCGCCGGGACGATAAAGGGCTTTATCAGTCTCCACTCGGATTACCGGCACATACCGGTAGTAGAACGACTGGGTGTGATGGCCACTGAAGCCGCTGCCATGGCGGGCGGTGAAGTCGAGGGACCGGTACTGGTCATCGTCATCCACGTCTGGGCCAGGCGGTTTGATGCCGGCCACTTTGGCGATGCCATACTTGTTGGTGCGAATAGTTTTCAGAATGGGTGCAGAACGCACACGTTCATCGCTGCTGTGTTGAGATTCGCGAATGGTCACGTCGCACGAGGCCGGCGTGCCATCGGCATAAGACGTTGCGACGTAAAACTGCATCGGGAGGCCTTTGGCTGGCGCAAAGCGTCCTTCGACTACATAGATGTGAATTGCATCCTTGGTTACACGTAGATCAAAGCGTCGTTGTTCGGTGCGGTTGGTTGTCGGATCAGTGAAATAAGCTGCGTAATGAAGATCGTTAAAGCGGGAGTATTCCTCAGCCGCTAATTCCTGGTGGGCCTTCTTCAAGTCAATGTGGGCCACAAACTGTCCGTCTGCAGCGGTTTCACCTTCATACTCTTCGCCGGCTTTAATGTCCCACTTCTGTTCGCGAAAATTCCATTCGCGACTTTCTTCGCGAATGACGCGGACATGCCCGCGCTTCACCGGCTGGCCAAAGATATAGTCTGCCCGCACCACGACGTCTGCATTTTGGCGAGGCTGATAGTAGGTGCGGTCCGGTTTTACCTTCACCGAAAAGTTTGGCAGATCGTAGCGGCTGATTTTCACCGTCTCATACCCTTGTGACTCGCCATAGTTCTCGTCATCCAACTCGATCTGGATGCCGTAGTTCCCCAGACGCGTGTTTTCCGGAATGACCCAGTCGGCAGTCGCGACACCAAAGCGCGAAGTACGGACACTTGTTTGAAAGACGTTCGTGTTTTCAGGATCGGTTATTTTCAGGGTCGCCTGGGCATTTGCCGCTGCGTGATGAGCGGAATTGAAGACCAGTGCGCGCACGTGAAGCGACTGCCCCGGCTGGTATATAGGTTTGTCGGTGGTGACCATAATCTGAGCACTGTCAGTTAGATCGACGTCATGGCTGGTCTCTTTGACGTAACCGCCGTGTCTGGCTACGACCTTCAGTTCACACTCATCTGTAGTGAGATTGGCCGGAATATTCACGCCAATGACAGCGTAGCCGGCAGCGTCGGTGACGCCGGTTCCCCTTAGTCTTCCGCCTGGCGCATCTTCATCGTCATCAAGCTTGAGCTCAACACTGACGTTTACATCTTTCACGGGCTTTCCAGTTATTGGATGGGAGGCGCGAACGTGTGTGTACTGGCGCCCACCAAGATGCGTCACGCGCGCGGTGCTCATCTCAATGGCAAAGATGTCTGGTGTGTCGATCTGAGAGAGTGAAATGATTCCAGTGGCTGAGCTGGGTGCGTGCACAGCTTCAGGTGATGGGTCGATCTGATAACTCAGCCGATACCAGGGCAGCGTCCGGTCATCGTCTTCATTCAGAGTCTCGGCGCTCAAAGTTAGGGGAATAGTTAGGCTGTTGGTTCCCGGTTGCAACGCGACATCGCGAATGGCTGCGGCGCGCATGAGGTCTTTGGTATCGAGAAGTTCGAGTTTTAGATGGACCGGAAGGTTTTGACCTAAAGGATTAACGACCTCCAGCACGACGGTCGCGTGGTCCTGAATTAGAAATCTGGTCGCGGACTCATTAACACGTAATCCATCGTTGGCCCTGGTTAGTTGAGCGAAGACAACGGCGACCGAGAAACACAAGAGAGAGAGAAGCCATCTGCGGCTCATGGCGGCCTCCTAAAGAGCATTTAAGAAACGCACACTTCGAGCCTGGGGAGAAACTCATTTGTTTCACCGACTGTTCTTACTGCTGAACTTTGAAGTTGAACTGTGAGCCCGGGGAGAAGCTTTCAGATTTCGACGCTGTGATGCACGAGGGTTGCCGGTTGGTTGTCAGAATTTCGTAATCGAGTTCAGAAAATCGGATTGACACGGATTTCGAAGAGCGTGAGTTGATCTATTTAGCAAGTGCCGCGGCTATTGATGCCGCGATGCGGGCGTTGTTTTCCAGCAAAGCGATGTTTGCCTGTAGCGTTGTGCCTTCGCTAGTCTGGGCCATTCGCGAGAGGAGAAACGGCGTCAACTCGCGGCCGGCGATGCCTTGGCGTTCGGCATCCTTTAATGCCGCACTTAGTGTGCGCTCTAGATCCTCAGCCCGAACTTCAAACGTCTGCGGTACGGGAACTGTAACCAGCAGAGCACGCTCAATCCCCAAACTTACCTGTGCTTGAAAGATTTGAACGATGTTCTCGGGCGAGTCAATCCGAATGTCTACCGGAAGCGAACTGCGGCGCGAGTAAAAGGCCGGCATCTCGTCGCATTGATAACCGACGACGGTAATGCCATGAGTTTCCAGCCACTCGCGCGTAGCTGGCAGGTCCAGAACAATCTTCGCGCCGGAACAAACGACTACCAGGCGGGTCGTTGCGAGCGCCGGTAAATCTGCAGAGATGTCCGGTAGTGGACCGCGATGAACGCCTCCGATCCCGCCGGTGGCAAATACGCTGATACCCGCGCGGCTGGCGATCCAGCTCGTTGTGGCAACAGTAGTGGCGCCGTTCCACTTTTGCGCGATGGCTATCGGTAGATCGCGAATGCTGACCTTTCGGATCTCTTTGCTTTCAGCCACGAAACGGACTTGCTCGTCGCTGAGCCCGACGCAAAATTGGCCTTCGAGAATGGCGATTGTCGCGGGAGTTGAACCCTCCTCGCGAACAATCTGTTCTAACCGAAGCGCAGTTTGAAGGTTTTGGGGTTGAGGCAAGCCGTGAGCGATCACGGTCGATTCAAGCGCTACGACCGGCTTGTTCGCTGCAAGTGCGGACTGGACTTCGGGGCTGTAGTTGAGAAGTTTCGGGTCCATGAATGGCGGCATATACGGAACACGGAGCGGTAGCGACCTGATGCGCCCACTCAACTACGGAACAGGAAGCAGTAGCTGATGCCACACTCAACCTGATACGGAACAGGGAGCGGTAGCGACCTGATCCGCCCACTCAACTACGGAACAGGGAGCAGTAGCTGATGCCACACTCAACCTGAAAGGAAAATGGCAATACGGAACAGGGAGCGGTAGCGACCTGATCCACCCACTCAACTACGGAACAGGAAGCAGTAGCTGATGCCACACTCAACCTGAAAGGAAAATGGCAATACGGAACAGGGAGCGGTAGCGACCTGATCCACCCACTCAACTAGGTCTTACTTTCTTCGAGAGAGTCTTTCGATCTTTTAGGTTGATCGTAGCATCAGGTCGCTACCGCTCCCTGTTCTGTAATGAGCTTATCCTCGCTCTCATAGTTTCTGCCATCGGGTTTTCGATCCAGTTGAGTGGAGCATCAGGTCGCTACGGCTCCCTGTTCTGTAATGAGCTTATCCTCGCTCTCATTCTTTCTGCCATCGGTTTCCAATCCAGTTGAGTGGAGCATCAGGTCGCTACCGCTCCCTGTTCTGTAATGAGCTTATCGTCGCTCTCATAGTTTCTGCCATCGGGTTTCGGGTTTCCGATTCAGTTGAGTGTAGCATCAGGTCGCTACCGCTCCCTGTTCTGTAATACGCCTTTCCGCACTGTGCGGCGGCAAAGCCGCAAGACTATCGAGACAGATTCGGCGCGGTGCGCGTCTTCTTCAAAGTAAAAACTGTGCCGCCGCCGTCCACCTTCTCCCAGGAGATCTCCGCATCGATCAGGCTGGCGCGCGCACGCATATTCGCGAGACCTCGTCCCTCGAGATTCTTGCGGGCGCTCGGATCAAAGTCTCTGCCGTTGTCTTTCAGCTGCAGCAGAAAGTCACCGCCGGGTGAGGCCGAGACAGTCATCTTCACATGGCTTGCGCCGGCGTGGCGTAAAATATTGCTCACCGCCTCTTGTACCATCCGGTAGATCTGCATCTGCACGTTTGGCGGCAGCTGAGCGTGTTCTTCGAGATACTCGTCGCAAACAAGTTCATATTCAAATCTCTGATCCGGCGGCGCGTCCTGCACTGCATGGGACAATGCAAACTCCAACGCCGCTGCGAATCCAACATTCTGAAGCACCGACGGACTGAGGTCTTCGCAAATTCTCCGCACCTCCTGAGAGATCGACTCTATCTCGGTACGCAGCACCGTCGGGTCAAGTGGCTTGCCGCCATTCGCGTCGCCGTTTGTCGGCAGTTGATCGCTCAACAGCATTAGGTGTCGCAAATCAGCCAACGTCTGGTCATGGAGGTCGCGGGCGATGCGGCGGCGTTCGCGCTCGGCTTCATTCGCAAGATTCAAACGCGCATCAGCGAGTTCGTTGTGTGCTTCAACCAAAGCTGCGCTCGTGCGCACAATTCGGCGCCTTTCCATGATCGCCCAGAGCAAGGCCAGCAGCGCCAAGGCCAACAGAATAGCAAGCGCTGTTGAAGTCCAGGGGAATGGCGCACTAGCAATACTCAACTCAAACGACAAAGGCTCTGAAGCCACAAGGTCTTTGCTAAACGCACGTGCAGTCACTCGATATTTACCGGGGCTCAATCCTTCGATCGCAAACTGCGACTCGCGTGAGAGCTTCTGTTTGATGACTGTATTCTTGCCGTCAAGAAGCGTGAATGCATATTGAAACTGCTCCGGGAAAGTGCGACTGCTGATTGCCGCCACCTCAAAAAGCAAACTGTTTTGCGGATACTCAAGACTGAGTCCGGTAGCCAATTCGGCCGGCGAGTGAACGCGTTTACTGATGACGCGCGTAGCATACAAGGTCGGAGTTACGCGTCCAGGCCGGTAGCGAGCGACACCGCGGCTGGTGCCAATCAACAGCAGATCGTTTCCTTGTGCGTCGCGTTGCGGTAAGACCGCAAACACGCTTTGCGAAGGCAGACCCTGTTCAGCGTCAAACTGCGAAACTATTGGGCCAAGGCTTCCGTCCAGCCGGACCTTCAACATCCCGCTATCAGTTGTTGCAAACCAAGCCTCGACGTTGTTTCCGTTGTGATTGGCAAATACTGAACGAGCGTCGACATCTGCCGCGACCAGCACGCATGCAGCACCTGGCCTGCAGGCGTAGACTCCGCGGCTGGTAGCAAACCACAGCGTGCCATCGTTGCTGCGGTCAATCGCTCTTACAACGCTATTCTTCAATGGAGTAAATTGCGCGTCCGGTTCGGTTTTGTGGCCATCGAAGACGTAAAGCTCATCGCGGGTTGTTCCGATCAGCAGGCGCGTATCACCATCCGCGTAAAGACTCATGACTTCGCGCTCGTGCGTTACGCTGGTACCATTGGGCCAGACTAAACGCGCACGCGTTCCTTCAATGCGCTCCAGGCCGCGACCATAAGTTGCGATGTACGTGTTGCCCTGAAACGAAGCAATCGCGCGAACGTTCCCCGAGGCATCAACCTCGCCCGATCCGGATTGGACGCGAGTAAAGTTTTCGTCCTTGATGCCGGAGCCGGGCGTACTGTGCTGGCCGGCGTAGAATCCGCTTGCCGCGCCCACCAGCAAATGACCACTGCCGTCTTCGGAGAGCGCGTAGATTGCATTGCGCGAAAGATTGCTTACCGGACGCCAGGCAGCCGCGCTCTCGTCATAAACAAACAGCCCCTGATTCGTTCCGCAAAGCAGATAGCCGTCCGCAGTTTGATAGAGCACACGAACGAAATTGCTCTGCGGGTTATCACCTACCTGTTCGACTCGGGGTGCGTCGGGATCGTAGCGGCAAACTCCTCGGTCGGTACCAAACCAAATCACCCCTTCGCGATCCTGGAAGATCGCGTAGACATGATCGGAGCGCAATCCTCCTGCGGTTCCATCAAAGGTGTATCGCTGCACCTTCTTGTTGTCGGAAAACAGAAAGACGCCGCGACCATCCGTAGCCGCCCAGATATCTTTGCCGATTGTCTGCAGGGCCGTGACGGTGCCGGTTGCGGTTTCATTCCGTGCTATTTTGGAAAAACCCGATCCTGTCAATAGTCCTGCTTCGTCTTTTTTGACGCGCGCTCCCAGCCACAGCCTTCCGCTCGGGTCCGTTTCCAGGGCGCGCACGAAAAACACCGCCGGATGCATTTCCATTTCGCGGGCCAAGCCATCCTCGATTGCCAGCACTCCACGACTTAGTGATCCCACAAAAACCTTGTCGTCGATCAGCGCCAGGCTGGTAAGCGTCAGTGGCCCCACATGTTCTCGGTCAGCACTCTGCAACGGTTGTGTCAGAAGCGACTTCGTTTGCACCGAGCCGTTTTGGTCAACTCGGCATTCAAATACGTTTCCCTGTTCGGTTGTCATCAGCACTCGACCGGATTCTGGCGCGATGATCGCCGAGACTGCCTGACCGGCGGTCTCTCGTATCACATCAAACCGGCCCCAGATCATTCGTGCCGCGCCAGTCTCAGTGCCAATCCAGATCGAACCCGCCTGATCGCTTTGCAAAGCCAGAATTCGACCTGGAGGCAAGCCGCTGATGGCCATCGTTTGAGTACGGCGCCCATCGAATTTCGCCAAACCGGCTTCTGTGCCAAACCACATCGAACCGTCCGGCCCTTGCGCGATCGCATGCACGCGATCAGATGGAAGCCCGTGAAAGAGGGTGACGGCGCCCCATTGATGGAGACCGGTTAGCGGCGTTGGCGACGGCGATGGCGAAGGAGTCGGCGTGGGTGATGGCGAAGAGCTGAGTGGCGGCTGCGGTTCTGTTTGGGAAGAGGCAGGAGCAGGCAGCAGGAGCAGGAAAATACAGAACCCGCCGAACATGAGCCATACAAGGCAAACGTAGGCGCGCAGTCCGAGATTGGGTGAGATCAATCTGTTGCTTGGTCGAGCGTTTGCGGCTTTGCCGCCGCACAGTGCGGAAAGGCTGAGCCTTTCCGAGGAACCCCCTGAATCTTTCTGAGGCTGCGCCTCAGAAAAAGACGGAGGCGTAGCCTCCCCCCGATTAATGAGACGGCGGTGAGGCTGAGCCTCACGGCACTGTGCGGCGGCAAAGCCGCGAGAGTAGGCCTCATCGCAATCGTTATCATTGGCGGCGGCCATTCTGTTCTCGCTTCTATTTCCTCGCTTTCAATTCTTTTTTCTGCTCCTCGAGAAACTTCTTCCGATCGCGCTCAATCCAAGCCTCCTGTTCTTGTGCAGCCTTTTCCAATTCATCGTTATTCAGTAGGCCACGGCGCAGGGCTTCGAAGAATGCTCGCGTGCGCACGTTGTAGGCGAGCTTTTCGTAGGCCTCATGTTCGGTGCCTTCAGCCACCGTCACAAAAAGTTTTTCGTAGAGCGTTGCCAGGCGACTTTCGACACCGCGCAGGCTCAGTGAACATTTGCGCGCGATGGCCCAATTCGAAAGACCCAGGGCGAGATAATAGAGCGCCTCGGACTCAAATTCCGTGAGCAGGGGTCGCTTGAAGGAATCCTTGAAAGCTGGATCGATCATGTCGGCCCCGTCTTCGAGCACTGCAGCGACGAAGCGCAGGAAACGCGACTCGGGATTGTTCTTGTGAATGAACCCGTAAGCGGGCGGCGGATCTACTGACTTCACAATCTTGCGAATCTCATTGATGTAGATCTCGTGGGGAAACTGAGTCCAGAAGATGATGCGCGCGGAAGGATAGTCGCGCCAGATCGCGCGCGCCGCTTTCACGCCTGAGAGTTTTGGCATCTGAATGTCAAGAATACAAACCTCAGGCTTGTGCTCCAGCGCCAGCTTCACCGTTGTTTCCCCATCAGCGGCCTCGACTATCGGAGCATGAGAAGGAAACTCCTTTTCCAAAATCTCGTGCAGATAGTGGCGTTGGGCGACGTTGTCTTCGGCAATTAGAATTGACATCACGCTGATGATAGCTCGAAAGTGCTTCTCCCGTAATGTGGGTCGCCACACTTTCTCTGGCGGCTTCACCGCCTCATAGGGCGAAATAGAGAAGAACCCCCGCTACCGCGTGGTGGTACCGAGCGGAACGGCCCGTCAAATGTGCGAAGGTGGTGCGGCGATACACCCGCTGTGCGCACCGTGCGAAAACCCAGATCGTAGTGTCATGATGTCAGTACCACCTCGCGGTAGCGGTGGGTCGTTCGACAATCGCTCGTGTGGAGGACCAGACTTGGCCACAGTATTCTCACATAGCATCGCGGCACTAGCGTTGGGCCAAGCAGTTCCGCTAGAACCTAAGCGTGCGCGATTCTGGGTATTGACTGCTGTCCTTGCGGCGCTACCGGACATTGATGTGCTTGGCTTTGGTTTCGGAATTCGCTATAGCGACATGCTCGGTCATCGAGGTTTTACACATTCGCTGTCTTTCGCGATTCTTGTTGCTTGCTTAGTCGTGCTGCTTGCGTATGGAGAGATCGCAACTTTTTCTGCTCGATGGTTTAAGCTGGTCACTTACTTCGCTGTCGTTATCGCTTCGCATGGCGTCCTGGATGCCATGACAAACGGCGGATTGGGCGTAGCGTTCTTTGCGCCTTTTAGCAACGAACGCTATTTCTTTCCCTGGCGTCCAATCGAAGTCTCACCATTAGGTGTTGAGCCGTTTCTTAGCGGGCGAGGCCTGCAAGTTATTATCAGTGAAATAAAGTGGATCTGGATTCCCTCGGCGTTGTTGGCGACAGTGGCGACTGTCTATCGACGAATAAGAAGGTCGAAGCCAACGCCCCCTGCGTAAAGCCCCAACTTGACGATCGCTCCGCTTCTTTGCACTATGCAGCTGTATTTCCTGCGCTAATACTTTGTTTGAAAGGTGCAATCATGTATTTCGGAAAGATCCTTAACCAGTCAATTGTCTGCCTTTTATCAATGTCAGTTCTGGACGCATTCACGGCACCCGTCAATGCGGTCAATAAGAATCGCTCTACTACTGAAGCTGCTCACTCAAATCCGTCAAGGTTCATTCTTCCTGCCGAGCCGCGCGACGAAAAACTTTGGAAAAGAGCTCTCGAGATTCATCGCAAAGCAATCGTTATCGACACGCACAACGACATAACAACGCCGATGACGAATGATGATTACGATCTTAGTGGCGCGCCACCCGTCCCCTATCGCACCAGCATTGAGCGCATGAAAGCGGGTGGACTTACGGCCGAATTCTTTTCGCTTTACGTTAGGCCCTGGTATGTCACGCATGGTGGAGCAGCACGCCGCACGCTGGATATGATCGATTCGGTTTATCGCGCGGTTGAGCGTCACCCAAATGATCTAATGCTCGCCACTTCCGCGGCCGACATACGACGCGCGAAGAAGCAAAAGAAAATTGCCGCATTAATGGGCATCGAAGGCGGCCATGCTATTGAGAACTCTCTTGCCACCTTACGCGAGTTTCACCGGCTCGGAGTTCGTTACATTACGCTTACCTGGAACAACACGAACGACTGGGCAGACGCTGCTCGTGGGGAGAAAAAACACCACGGGCTCTCGCCTTTCGGTGAAGAAGTTGTGCGGGAGATGAACCGACTGGGAATGCTGGTCGATGTCTCGCACGTCTCTGACGAAACGATGAGCGACGCGCTCGACGTTTCAAAGGCGCCGATCATAGCCTCGCATTCCTCAGCCAGGGCGCTCAGCAACGTGCCGCGAAACATACCTGACGATCTGTTGCTTCGCATCGCGAAGAATGGAGGCGTAGTGCAAGTGAATTTCTACAGCGTCTTCGTTGACGCGGCGATCGTATCTCCACAAAGCGAAGCGCGAGACAGGCTTTTGAAGCCGCAGCAGGACGCACTAAACGAAAAATACAAAGACGATCCGGAGCGACTGGCGGAAGAAGGCGACAAGCTTGAGGCCGCAAATCCATTACCACCACTATCGATTTCGAAGTTGATAGATCATATAGACCATATTGTGAAAGTGGCGGGCATCGATCATGTTGGGATCGGCGCCGACTTTGACGGAGCTGTCGATATGCCGGAAGAAGCGAAGGACGTCTCGATGTTGCCGAATATCACTTATGAACTTTTGAAACGAGGCTATAGCGAAAAAGACATTCGCAAGATCCTGGGTGAAAACTTTCTGCGCGTGTTTGCCGAAGCTGAACGAGTCAGCCGGAGTCTGAGCAAATCCATCAGCGGCGATGGGAGCCTTCGTCGCATCGGAAGATAATGCGGATACAAAAGATGAAAAACGCCGGAGTTTACATTCACATACCGTTTTGCCGTTCACATTGCTCTTATTGTGATTTCGCCACCGGCATGTACAACGAGGCTACAGCGGAGCGTTACGTTCTCAGTTTAGTTAACGAAATTGAATCCTGGCGTGAGGTTGAGCCGCCACAAACTGTTGATACGATTTATTTTGGTGGCGGCACGCCATCGTTGCTTTCGCCGGCGCAGTTGGAAATGCTTTTGCAGGCAGTGCATGCCCAGTTCAAGGTTTCCCCGAGCTCTGAGGTGACGATAGAGATCAATCCCGGTTCGGCAACTTCGGAAGTGCTCGCCGCGTTCCGCGCACTCGGAATCAACCGCGCCAGCTTTGGCGCGCAGACATTTGACGACCATGAACTCGCGCGCCTGGGCCGCTCACATACCGCAGATGACACGCGCCGAACGTTTCGCTACTTGCGCGATGCCGGCTTCGATAACATTAGCTTCGATCTCATTGCCGGTCTGCCCGGGCAAACGATGGCCGGCTGGCGACGTAACCTCGATGAAGCTTTCTCGCTTCGGCCTGAACATCTCTCTTTCTACCTGTTGGAAGTCCACCAGGGAACACCACTCGCCAATCACATCAAGAGTGGGCTTCAGCCACAACCTGATGATGACCTTGCCGCGGCCATGTATGAAGTAATGCTGGACCGGGCAGTCGAAGCGGGCTATGAACACTACGAAATATCAAATCTATGTTTGCCCGGCTACGAGTCTAAGCACAACACGAAATATTGGACGTCTGAACCCTACTACGGCTTTGGCTGCTCTGCACACTCGTACGATGGCCAGTCGCGGCGCTGGGCTAATGAAAGGAATATCGATCAATACGTTAACCTAATAGAGAGCGAACGTTCCCCAAGAGTCGAGGATCGCCAGCTTAATGCTGCTGAGTTGCGAGCTGAAGCGGCTTTCCTGGGGTTGCGAATGATGCGGGGGCTCAACGCCGGCCGGTACAAAGAGAGATTTGGTATTGATATTTACCAGAAACATGCGGCAGATCTGGTCCGGCTCGTTGAAGCAGGCTTGATCGAGTTGAATGGCGAGTTAATCAAGCTGACCAAAACAGGCGCGCTGCTTTCGAATGAAGTCTTCGTGGCCTTCATGTAACTTCCTGATTCCGGAGTAAGCATATTGAACAGAATCTTCCCCATTCTTACCTTGTGGTTTGTGGTATTGACACTCTGTTCCTGCCAACCCCTTGTCTTTGCCTCTTCGGATTCTCCGGACTCTCCATACAGATGTGAAGTTTATGAGGGCAAGCCTTCTCTCTTTTGGGGACCAAACTTTCGGTACTATTTCACAATCAAGAACAAGTACGCGCCCGATCCGCAGGGCAAAGACTTCGAGTATGAATCTAAACAACAGCTTCGGGTGGAAGACATAAAATTCGAGTGGTCGGGCATGAAGCTAAGGATCACGATTAACGCAGGTTCGCCGGCGGCGGTTGTCGCCGTTGCCAATTTTGACGACAGGGAGCAGCACTGGGAAAGATTATAGTTCGTCGCAGGCGGATGGGTTCATCACGACGCCGTAGCGGATGGCAGCGCTCGTGCAGAGCCATAGCGGATGCGTTTGGTACATGCCCCCCGCTACCGCGAGGTGGTATTGACCTCATTGGACCGCGACTTGAGTAATTCGCTGCTCGTACCCACCCGCTGGTAGCGGGTGGTACTGACCTCATTACACTTACGGTTTGACTTACTATGCTCGGCATACAATGACACGTCCCTTGATAATCGCTATAGATGGACCATCGGGCGCGGGTAAGTCAACGCTTGGGCGGCTGCTGGCGCGCGCTCTTAACCTACTCTACATCGACACCGGATCCATGTATCGTGCCGTCGCCCTGGCGGTAATGGAGTCGAGCATCAGCGCCGATGACGACGTGGCAGTGGGCTCCCTGGCGGCCAGGATTGACATCGATCTGAAGGGCGATCCAGATTCGTTGCGCGTAACACTTGATGGGCGCGATGTGACCGAGCAGATTCGGAGCGAAGAAGTCACCGATTTTTCATCAATCATTTCAACAATTCCAGAAGTGCGTCGGGCGATGGTGGCGCGACAAAGGGAAATGGGTAAACGGGGTGCGGTGCTCAATGGCCGCGACATCGGCACGGTAGTTTTTCCTGATGCCGATGTGAAGTTTTTCTTGACCGCGTTGCCCCAAACTCGCGCAGAGAGACGCTTCAAGGAAGATCGCGCTCAGGATCCCGAGGTTAGCTTTGAAGAGACTTTTGCTGACATGGCCGAACGGGACGCCCGAGATTCCACGCGCACCGATTCACCGCTCAAAACTGCTGACGATGCGATTATTGTCGATTCGACCGGACTAACTATCGATGAAGTCTTGCAGCGAATGATGGCTGCCATTGAGAAGAAGATAGGAGCGAAATCCGCAATCCGCAGTCCGCAATCTGAAATTGATTAATGTTTACCGGAATCATTGAGGAGCTTGGAAAAGTCAAAAGCGTTGACCAACGTGGCGACAATGCCCGCGTGGTGATCGAAGCGCGTCTTGTCACCGAAGACATTCACGAAGGTGATTCGATCGCTGTCAACGGAGTTTGCCTGACCGCACTCGAGGTAAACGAAGGTTCCTTTGCCGCAGATGTATCGCGCGAGACATTGGATAGATCCACGCTTGGTGGATTAGCTCCTGGCGCGCCCGTAAATCTCGAGCGGTCTGTCACTCCAGCGACGCGGCTTGGCGGTCATCTGGTCCAGGGTCACGTTGATGCGCGGGGAAGGTTTCTCAGCGCCACAGATCATGGGGGCTCATGGACTGTTCGAATCGCTTATCCGCCAGAAATCGCGCGTTATCTTGTTTTCAAAGGCTCAGTGGCCGTAGAAGGAATTAGCCTTACCATCGCCGAGCTTACTGACGATTACTTCGAGATCGCCATCATTCCCAAGACCTGGGAAGTTACCAACTTTTCTCACCTCCGACCGGGCGATGATGTAAATCTCGAAGCCGACGTAATCGCCAAATACGTCGAGCGGATCTTAAGCCTTTCCCGAACTCATACTGCGGATTAGAAGGCCCCCGGTTGGTATGGCTCCTGGAACGGAGCTGAGGGTTGGTCCGTCTGGCGCCACTCAGCCAAACGCCCTTTTACGCGCCCCAATGCAAAAAGAAGGGTTTTTGGGTTAACATGATTCCCTGAAATTTCGGATCTCGACTTCCGATCTCAGGTGTCAAAAACTTATGACTTTTACCCCAATTGAAGATGCTGTCGCCGAAATACGCGATGGGCAAATGATCATTATCGTTGACGACGAGGATCGCGAAAACGAAGGCGACCTGGTCTGCGCTGCTGAGAAAGCAACTCCCGAGATCATCAACTTCATGGCCCGCTACGCGCGCGGTTTGATATGCCTGCCGCTAACCGAAGAGCGATGCGATGAGTTGCACCTCACTACGCAGGTAGCGGACAACACGTCTTACTTGGGCACCGCCTTCACCGTTTCCATCGACGCTCGTAAAGGAGTGACAACCGGAATCTCCGCCTCGGACCGGGCGACCACCATTCAGGTTGCCGTCGATCCACAAACCCGCCCTCAAGACTTAGCGCGACCCGGCCACGTTTTTCCTCTGCGCGCGAAGAAAGGCGGAGTACTCGTCCGTCCCGGCCAGACTGAAGCGAGCGTTGACATTGCGCGTATTGCCGGTCTCTATCCAGCCGCCGTCATCTGCGAGATCATGAATGAAGATGGGACAATGGCGCGGCTGCCGCAACTATTTGAGTTTGCCAACGAACACAAACTAAAGATGATTACTGTCGCTGACCTGGTCAGATACCGGATCAACAAAGAGACATTGGTGCGGCGCGCAGTGGAGACAAACCTGCCGACGGTTTACGGGCGTTTTCGCGCTGTCGCCTACGAAAACGTCATTAACGGAGACGTGCACCTGGCGATGGTAATGGGCGACGTTCAAACGGAGGACCCCGTCCTGGTGCGCGTGCATACAGAAAATGTTACCTGCGACATGTTTGGCTCTCTGATCGACGACACCGGGTTCCAACTTCATACCGCACTGGAAAAAATCTCCGCCGCTGGTCAGGGCGTGGTTCTTTACCTGCGCCAGCGCGAACACAGCCTTGATCTCGTGAATCAGTTACGCACTTACGCCCTGATGCAAGAGACGAGCGTCACCAAGCGTGAAGCCAGCCTCGAGACCGGCTACGGCGTGGATCGCGACTATGGAGTCGGGGCGCAAATACTTCATGACCTTGGCCTTCGTCGTATACAATTGTTGACGAACCATCCCCCCAAAGTTGCAGCTCTTGAAGGGTTCGCGCTTGAGGTTGTCGGGAATGTGCCTCTGGGACAGCCCGCAAACCCCAAGGATACGCCGGTTGAAGGAAAACAACCGCTGCCGGAGGATAGAGAGCAACGCGCCTGAGCGACTTTGCCATCTGTCTTAAAGTCGTAACTACGGGCCTGATTGAGAATCTCTCTCTTGTCTCAAAGGCTCCATTTTTTCAGGATCTCCTCTCCCATTTGTGAACTAACTATCACCCCACTCGGGTTGTCCCGCAGGGACGCGGGCAGGTCGCGGCAAAGGCCAACGACGGCTGCTATATGAGTGTAGACGATAAGGATAAGGTTCCCGGCGGAGATTTAACGGATTCGAGGGATTCGTCGTCCAAGGGTATACCTCCGCCCGCCGGCGAGAGTAAGTCCATTCGTGATGCTCTTCGATCTGAGACGGACGAACCCCTCCCACCTCTCGCTGAAGCGATCGCTGAGCGCGATGCCCAACGAAAGCACCCGATTACACCTCAGGGACGTCGCCGTCGCTTTTTGAACAGACGCAATTTGTTAATTGCCACAACGTTCGCCGCACTTGGTGCTATTGCGCTGATTCTGCTGATCTTTCTTGTCTACCGGCTCGGCTATGTCGACCGGTATGTGGCAGGGCAGATCAAAGATACATTCGCCAAGTATGGTATTCGCGCGGAGATTAAAGAGTTTCACGCGGGCTTTCCGCCGCAAACAGTCGAAATGTCGGGATTGGAACTCTTCGACTCACAAACTGGTGAGCACCTCGGGAAGATTGATCGTCTATTGGCTACCATTCGGGTCGAAGACCTATATGCCCTGAACCTTCAGCGGAACATCAATCTTAAAGATCTCAAAATCGAAGGCCTCGAAGCCTGGATAACGTTTGATGAACAAGGCCGCTCGAATTTCCGCAACATACACATCCCTCCGCCCGAACCGAATAGACGAATCCTGTTTGCCTATTCCACCGCGCACGTTGAAATAAAAAGTGGCGTCATCCACTACGGAGATGTGCGTCACGAGATCTCCGGCGAGGCGCGAAACCTCAACGCAACCATTCAACCAGACGATCCTTCGGCTCCTGCTTCAAGTTGGATGAACGCAGTCGCGCTGTCTATCTCAGATTCGACCTTCACTTACGATGGCCGTCCCATTAACAACATCGATGTTCAAGCGCACGGCCGCGTAAATCAAACGGGAGCAGAGATTCAGGAGCTGGTCCTGCGGTCGCCCGTTGCCGAAGCGCGACTACAAGGGACGATGGACGACTGGCGCGCCCTTCGTTATCAAATGAATATTACTTCGTCGGTGGATCTGACGCAGCTTTCCGACGTGCTTCAATCCGGCACAACCCTGCGTGGGACAGGTAATTTTGTAGGCGTAGTCTCGGGGGAAGGCGACAAATACAAGGTTCAAGGCAGTATTAAATCGGACGCGTTGGCGGCAGATAACATTCGACTGCAGGGCCTGAATGTCACCGCCAGGGGATCGGGCCAGGGAAAGACTTACGACATCAACGGCAAGGCCGTCGCCGCGCTTTTGACCGCGGGAGACTTTCAACTTAATAGCGTGCAATTAGTTGGGGGTGTCATGGGAACCGGTTCCGATTTCCGGTGGGTCGGTGAGTTGCGCGCGGCGGCGGAAAGAAGCTACGGCACAACGATCACTGGTTTGATCCTTCAAGATGCACGAGCGGAGATGAATGATGGCGTACTCACAGCCTCTTCAAGCCGGTTTACGGCAGCAAGTCTGATAGCCTCGGGCACCAGGGCAAACGGAATCACCGCCTCGGATCTCAAACTTCGCAGTGATAACAATGTTACGACTGCCAGTGTCTCCAAGGTCAGGGCTGGAACAATCGCTAATTCCGACACCAGGGTCAGTGGCGTAACCGCGAATAATGTTGACATCGTTAGCCGCGAGGGCGTGACGAGTGTCGTAGTTAAGGACGTGCATGTAGGCGCGACCAAAGCTGCGGAAGCGGAAATTGGCAGCATCAGTATTGCCGGGGTACGGTTGTCCGTTCGCGGCGGGCGCATTGAAGGTTCCACTTCCGACATTAACGCAGGCACTGTGAAGCTCGCTGATGGCCAGGTGGACAACGTGAAACTCGCCAAGCCGGTGTTCGTTGTAGAGCCTTCAGGTCGTTATCGAGCGAGTGCCGATCTTAGCATCGGCGGTGGGGTATTGGGTCAGATAGATATGGGTCAGGCACGGGCGCAACTCGTGGCAACCAACAGCGAATTACAACTCAACAATTTCACCGCAGATGTCTTTAATGGTCGCGCCAACGGCAACGCGCGTATTGCGATTGCCAGGGGCGGCACATCACGTATCGCCGCGACTTTTGATCAAATCGATGTGGCCGGGCCTTTGACGGCGGTTGCCGGATCGGCTGTGCCGCTGTCCGGCAGAGCGACCGGCAAGATTGATCTCGCGTTTCCCGGTACTAATTTCAAACAGGCTACGGGCACACTCACGACTACCTTCACGGGTGAGGATGTCGCGGTAGCTAATGGACGAGTTCCTCTTTCAGGCGTTGTGGCGATTCGTGCGGATCGCGGTCTATTCAATATCGATCGTGTCGACCTGCAAACGACTGCTACCAAACTCACCGCGACCGGCCAGTTTTCTTTCAACACGGATTCAAATCTCCAGGTTGACTTAAATTCATCAGACGCGGCGGAGTTGCAAACTGTACTCATTTCCTCGGGTCTGCTTCCAGATGTTGAGGAGCAGATGCGGACGTATGGGCTCGATCTCGCCGGACCGTTGGCTTTCAACGGAACGTTGCGAGGGAAACTCAGCGAACCGGATATCGACGGCAAAATTTCACTGGGCACGCTATTGGTCAACGGAAACGACCTCGGTTCGTTATCAGCTTCGCTCAAAATGACCAAAACCGACCTGAACATTGCTGATGGTCGTTTGACCGAGAAGGACGGCGGTGGGATGCAGTTTACTCTGAATGCGCCTCGCACCGGCAAAGACAACACAACGCTCGAAGCCACACTTGATCGCGTCAACGCCGGCAATTTGATTGCCGCGCTGCCTCTCGGCAAATCAACCCGCGCTCAGCTTGGCGATACACAGGCTGATGCGTCCGGGCATGTAAAAATAACCGGCATACCAAACGCAATGGTGGGCAGTGCCGAATTGCGTTTCGGTCCTGGTCGTCTGGCCGGTGAACCGCTCCAGGGCATGGTCGCGACCGCAACTTTTGCGGGTTCGAAAGTAACTGTAGAGAAAGTGGATGCGCAGTTAACGGCTGGTCACATTGTCGCCAGCGGTACGTATGACACAACTAGCAAAGATTTCGACTTTCAGGGGCGCGCGGAAGGAGTGCAACTTAACCGGCTTTTCGCGCTGACGAAGCAGCCAGGACTTACGGCGGTCTCCGGTACAGCCGACTTTAACGCGCATATCTCCGGTAACTCCTCGGCATCGGACTTCTCGGCCTACCAAATTACTTTTGATGGGCAGGGAAAGGACGTGATCATCAATGGGCGCCCCGCAGGTACCGTCGCCCTCGTTGGAAGAACTGAGAACAAACAACTAAACATCACTCTTACCACCGGTTTGTTTGGTTCCACGCCACAGGTAATCGCAGCGCAAGTCAACCTGGGTAGTGAAAAGCTGATTGCCAGCGTCGAAACCACTTTCAACAATGCCGACTTGACTGGTCTGCTGAAAATGGTCTTGCCGCAAACCAACGTTAATATTTCAGGAGTAGCAACAGGCACGCTAAAGACAAATGGCAATCTGCTGGACGAGGACGGATATTTTTCCGCCGCCGGTTTGCAGGGGACAGCAAACCTTACAAGCCTGAGTTTGAAGGTTGAAGATGTCCAACTCAACGCGACGTCTCCGCTGATAGTGCGCTTCTCACCCAGTGAAGTGACTTTCGAACAGACCAAATTTACGGGGCCAGGTACAAACATTGTGCTGGGAGGAACCCTCGCCGTTGGTCCGGAAGGGCATCAGAGCATGACTGCTGATGGTCAACTGAACCTCAGAGTCTTGAACGGACTGAGTCCTGATGCGTTCTTGTCCGGCACCGCTGAGGTAGCGGTCCGGGTTACAGGTACATACGAACGCCCGCGTCTTAACGGCACGGCTTCGGTTGCAGGGGGTTCAATCTCGTTGCTGATCGGCAACGAACGTTGGACCGTCACGAACGTAAAATCATTGGTTAGGTTCACATCGGACCAGGCCCAAATTGATTCCATGACTGGAACGATGGGTGGTGGGCATGTTTCTGTTACCGGCGGTGCGTTACTCGATGGCTTCACGCTTTCGCGCTTTTTGTTCAATGTCAACGGCGACAATGTCACCGTTCCATATCCGGAAAACTTCCGCACGACGGCCAACATTGATCTTGAAATAAAAGGCACTTCGCGTGAACAACTGATTGGCGGCGTGGTTAATGTTCGGCGCAGCGAATACACCGAGGACATCGAACTTGCGGACCTCATCAATTTCAGGGCCGGGGAATCGATCGAAGAGGGAGCCGAGGTTGAATTTGTGCGCACTGCCCTTTTTAACGACTTGCGAGTGGAAGGACGAAACGCGCTCGTCGTCAGAAATAATCTGGCCGATTTGGTGGGATCAGTTTCGTTAGTGGTCAACGGTCCAGTGAAGGATCCGGTAATCTCCGGGCGAGTCACCGCCACCAGCGGCACGCTGAATTTCCGCAACGATCGCTACGAGATAACCCGCGCTCTTGTAGATTTGCCCCCACAGCCACAGGCCGATCCAATCATAAACATTCAGGGTGAATCGCAGATTCGCGGTTATCGGGTGACCGTTGGTCTTAACGGCCCGCTTTCCCAGCCGCAGGCCATCATAAGTTCTGAACCGGCCTTGCCGCAGGCAGACGTTGTCTCCTTGATTACTACCGGTCAACTTGCAACAGGAGATACAAGCTCGTCGATACTCTCCCAATCCGGTTTGGGAACTGCGACGAGCCTGTTGACCGATGCACTGATCAACGCGCCGGCGCAGCGCGCCACCAGCAAGCTTTTCGGATTGAGTCGCTTTGAGATCAATCCGGTCATTGGTGGCTCCGGCTCGTCACCGTCGGCGCGATTGACGCTCGGCAAGAGAATCAACAAAGACCTGTCGGTTACTTACTCGACTAACGTAGCGTCCGATCCCAACCAGATCCTGGCCCTTGAGTACCGCGTTTCCGACCGATTGTTTTTCATCGCGGAGTATGAGCAGGCATCGACACACCGGTTGACTACGCGCAACAACAATTTCAATTTTGAGATACGGTTCAGAAGACGGTTTTGAGGCAATGGGCCAGCCAGAAGCACTCACTGATAATCAGTCCCAACTGAAACAGCGAAGGCAGCGATCTCTTTCAGTGATCGCTCTGACCGCAATAGCCTTTCTCGCCTTGGCTGTGAATGCGCGAGCCGGCGCTAGCTTTGCGGAATATGAAGGCCGGCTAATCACGGCCGTTGAAATCACTTTTGAAGGTTCGGCCGTCGACCCCGCGGCCGAAGCTGAGTTCCTATCAATTCTTAGGGTCCTTCCTAACTCCCAGTTCTCCGCCGTTGCCGTACGCGAATCGCTGCAAGCCTTATTCGATTCTGAGAGGGTAGCCAACGCGCGGGTAGAGGTGTTCGAGGCGGCACCGGGTGCAAGCGGCTCAAATCGTGGCCCTATTCGTCTGCGCTTTGTGATTCAACGCCAGGTGCAGATCGGCGACGTCAAGTTTCAACTGACTCCGGCAACAGGCACGCCTATCTCCGAAGATGAACTTCGTGCGCGCGTAAACCTGAGCCAGCCCGGCACGCGTCTCTCCAAGCAGACAGTCTTGCGCAACGCCGATGAACTGCAGGTTTATTTACGGGATCGCGGGTACTTCAACGCTGTGGTTGAGCCTGTCGAGCAACTGGATCCAAGCGGAACGAGAGCAACTGTCACCTACCGAATCAATCCCGGTGAGCAGGCACGGGTAGAGTCGTTCAATATCAATATTGCTGGATTTGATCCAGCAGCCGTCAGGCCTTTGTTGACTCTTCAACCGCAGGCGCCTTTTACGCGTGAAGCACTCGGTTCTGATACTAAGAGAATCCAACAGGCACTCATTGACCAGGGATATCTCGCTCCGTTGCTTGAAGATCCCAGGGTCGAACGGGACGCGGAACATAACCTCATTTCGATCAGGCTCAACGGCAGCGTTGGACCAAAGGTGAATGTCATCGTTCCGGACTACCCGATGAGCGAAAAGACTGCCCGCGAGCTTTTGCCGGTGAAGCGGGAAGGCAACATCGACCAGTCGGCAATTATTGAAGGCTCGCGGCGACTGCGTAACAAATTGCAGGAGCAGGGCTATTTCTTCGCGGAGGTTACTCCCATCTGCACGGTCACGCCACCAACGCCCCCGGCTGAGAACGGAACCGCCGCCACCTGTGAGACTCTGAATCCTGAAAGCCTGACTGGTCACACCATAGAGATACGATACGACCTCGAACGCGGGCGCCGTTTCAAGCTCACCGACATTCGCATCACGGGCACAAATAAACTTACGTACGAGGATGTTGCTGCCGATCTGAAAACCCAGAAAGCGAGTGCCCTGGGCTTAATTCCATTCTTCGGTTACGGCCGCGGTTACACAAGTCTGACGTTGCTGGAGCAGGACAAGCGAACAGTCAGAAATTACATGCGCGACATGGGTTATCGGCGCGCGGATGTCGATGTCCTTCAGGGCGTGTCGATTAACGGTGAAAGTCTGATTATCACTTTTCAGGTTAAAGAAGGACGGCTAACTCGAATAGCGGGCGTTGAGGTTCGCGGCAATACGATCTACACCGACCAGCGGATTCGCGACGAGTTGAAGACTGTGATCGGCGCTCCCTTCTCGCGTTCTCAGGCCAGGGCGGACGGTGAGCGCGTGCGCGCTCTCTATGCGCGCGAAGGTTACGTAAGCGCGCAGATTGAGTTCTCGACGATTGAATTGCCCAGGAAAGGCGACGACGAGCAGGTTAGACTCATTTATTCCATAACCAACGAAGGCGATAAGGTCTTCATTAACCGGATCATCGTTAACGGAGTAACTGGCAGCGCTAAAACTCAGCGCACCAAGCGCGATGCAATAATGCGCGTTATTCCGATTGCTGAGGGCGACGTGCTGCGCTCGGATCGCATAGCCGACAGCGAGCGAGAACTCTATCTCACTGACGCTTACCGACAAGTGATTATTCGCACCGAAGCTGCAGGCGAAACGGCCTCGGGTTTCAAACGCCGTGATGTCCTGATTGATGTCGAGGAAAAGAGGCCTCGCGTAATGGACTACGGCGGCGGGTTCTCGACCGACTCTGGCCCCTTGGGTCTGTTCGAGCTCAGCAACGTGAATTTTATGAACAAACTGAGACAGGGGGCGATGCGTCTCAGAGCCAGCAGTCGGCAGCAGCGACTCAGATTCGAATATCTCGATCCGCGTTTTAAGCGCTTCAGCGAGAGTCGATTTATGCCGCTAGCGTTCACGGTGGAGTACCAGCGCGATTCGACCGTCACGCGTTTTTTCCGCTCGGCGATAGATCAGGGCACAATGGGAATTGTCCAGCGCGTGGACAAAGATGGAAACCCGATCGATGAGTTTGGCGTGAGGGTCGATGAGCCCACGATTAATCGCTTTACCGTCGCGGTTGAAACGCAGAAAGTACTTAGTCAGAAAACCCATTCGATAATATTTGGGCGTTATAGCTATGAAGACGTGCGCTTGTTCAATCTTCAAAGTTTGCTTATTAAGCCCGTGCTGCAACCCGATCGCGCTGTTCGCCTATCGCGATTTGGGACGTCTTTTGTTCGTGATACGCGGGAACGATGCGAGCGTGGTTTGCTGGGCGCTGTTCGCAATCCGGATGAGGAAACGGGAGCTCCCGGTGAAATCTGTCGCTACAACCAGCTTGATGCCACGCGCGGAGACTTCTTCAACATTGATTACGCGGTGGCTTTGCGCCAACTCGGTGGCAACATCTCTTTCAACCGGTTACAGGCAACTTATCGCCGCTATTACAAATTGAGTGCGTTTCGCAGTACGGTGCTCGCGGGAAACGCCATCCTTGGATTGGCGAATGTCTTTAATCCTCGAGATCGCGACGGCAATGGCCTGATCGATGAAACTGATCTTACTTTGCCCATCAGCGAGCGGTTCTTTTCCGGCGGCTCGACTACGCTGCGCGGCTTCAATTTCGAGGAGGCCGGTCCCCGACTAGTCATAATTCCTCAAGGCATATTTATCGATCAAAATAAGAATCCGGTGATCTTGAATCCCTTTACAGTTCCGTTTGGGGGCAATGCGCTCGCGATCGTAAACCTTGAAGCACGCATACCAATCACAAAATCGGTCCAGGCCGTTCCTTTCTACGATGGTGGCAATGTTTTCCGGCGTATTGGCGATTTGTTTGGCAGGCACGTCGATAGACCGGTTCCCCCCGGCGACGTGGTAGCGGCGATAAACGCGGCAAACCTCCGGTCTCACTGGACGAACACGGTGGGGCTGGGTTTCAGAATTCAAACGCCGTTCGGAGGCGCGCTCGCCGTGGATTATGGTTTCTTATTAAAGCCGCCTGAGTTTCTTATTCCGCAGCGTGGGCCAACTGGACTGCCCGATGACTTCAACGGTACGCCGGCAATCTTTCGTTTGAGACGAACGAGGATTCACTTCAGATTTACACAAACATTCTAGAGAACAGAAGACAGAAAGCAGAAGGCAGAAAGCAGAAGGCAGAAGGCAGAAAGCAGAAGGCAGTAGGCAGGGGCAGACGGCAGGGAAATATGTTACTAAAGACTTCTAGATTGGTAATCAACCGATTTTGCGTGGTCCTGCCGACTGCTCCTGCCGCCTGCCGACTGCGGTGCGCCGTCTGCCAACTGCCCCTGCTCTGCCTACTGCTTTCTGCCTACTGCTTTCTGCCTTCCGTCGTTCGCGGGCAGCAGGTCATCGACAAAATGGTGGCCACTGTCAACGCCGGCGTTCTGCCCGATTGCCGACAGACTTGCCTGATAACCTATTCGGATATTCTCTGGCAACTGGCCCTGCAACCGAACACACCACTGGACAATCAGTCTTCAGGTGTCCTGAACCGGGCTATGCGTTTGCTGATTGACCAGAGACTAATTCTTCAGGAAGCGGAAAAGCTGCCCTCTATTGCACCGACTTCAGAGGAGGTCAGGAACGCGCGCGATGAACTGGTGAAGGCTTTTCCTTCGCCGGCAGAATTTCAACAACGACTCCTGAGCGTGGGATTAACGGCCGACAAGCTCGATGAAATTCTCGAGCAGCGCGTCAGGATTGAGAAGTATCTTGACTTTCGTTTTCGCAACTTTGTCGTCATTACCCAAAAAGAGATCGCTGATTACTACAGAGATACCTACGTGCCTCGCCTCAAGGCACGTGCCCCCGGTCAAATCGTCCCCACGGTCGACGAAGCTCGCCCGGAAGTAGAAAAGATACTTACGGAAGCCAAAATTGAGTCGGACACAGACGCTTTCCTCGACAACGCTCGCGAGCGCGCTGAGATTGTCATACTCAATCCGGTTTGATCATCTTGCGGCATTTGCGGCTCAGCCGGCGCACAGTGCGATAAGGCTATGCCTTACCGTTGCGTCTATAAGAAATTGGAGGCTACGCCTCGGATTGATCAGGCGCAGCCTGAAAAACAAAGAGCGGAGCGCGCGGAAATTTGGGCTTTCCGCGCGTTTTCCATACTCCTTGAGGATGCGCCTCATAAATCGGAGGCGTAGCCTCCGGTGAGTTGGGGGCTTCACGGTAAGGCTAAGCCTTACCGCCCTGTGCGGCGGCAGAGCCGCAGGTGGCAAAATGAAATTAGAGCTCACTCACAGTTCCAGTGTTACCCAATCACGCGGGGCGGCGAAGGTAGGAGCGAAGTTGCGGTGGGGTTGCCTTGCGCAGCAACGCACTCTTGGCTTTCCATTCCATGGTGCGACTGAGTTCGACCAGAAAGCGCGTTTCTCCAGACTCCAGGATTGTTATCGGTTCGCCGTTGCGATAAAGGATTCGGTTGGAAGTGTACGCGGTGACACGACCACCCGGGGTTATGATGCCCACCAGATTCAAAGGATCGGCGGCGCTCACCGAGATCAAACTTTCCTGGCCCGTACCTCCTTGAGCATCACCGGTAGACTCGTCAGCGCCCTGAGCAGGTGAGCGTAAACCAAAATCCATCGCTCCGGTTCGCGTGCGTCGTATTGCGCGCAACATTCCCACGGCATCCGGCAAGGCAAACTGCTCGCCGGAAATTCCCGCTACGAAACGCCCTCCGCGAATCTCGCCGCGCGCTTCCAGTCGATGATAGATCCGCAGCAGCACACGCCAGGGCAACGCTATACCCTCGCGCTCTAGCAGGCGTTTGAAAACTACCCCATAGCGTTTGAGCAGAATGCGCGCAATATTCTCGGCAGCCTCTGGATCGATGTTTGAGTCATCCCTCAAACTGCCATCGGGCGACCGCTGCAGCAGCGACCAGCGTCCCGCGCTCGACATTTCGTAGATAGGCTGCCGGTGCTTGCGGCGCGACGCTGCCTGAGTCTTGCGACTACCGGGAGTTAAGAGAGCACGAAGTCCCGCGAAACTATCGGAAATAACTAGTCCGTTAGCCACTAATTCGCCCAGCGACTCCTCCACCTGGCTGCGCAACAGTCCTGTGCCTTCGACGATGTCGGTGAAGAAAGAAGCGCCGCGTGTCCCCAGATAGTCGTGAACCGCGCGAGTAGTTGTTGAGAATTCGACTTCACCCACTGACGGTTGTGGAAACACTGAGTTCCAGATGGCGAAGTTCTTGCGTCGCAGGAGTGCGATCGGAGTGTTGCGCACGGGAACAGAACCACGCGCTCGCTCTACACCCTTTTCGGAGTTTGCTGCACGTGATGCCGCTGAAGACGGCGCGGGTGGAGTCAGCCTTGCCCAGACGACTTCACCCGAAAGACATAAAGCATCGAGCCACGCAGGATCGTATTCAAGCAGCCGGCTCGGCAACAGTTCTCCTTCCCAGGCAGCTGCCGGGGCTTCGAAACCTTCGAGTTGCTCGATGATTGCTCTAACGCTTTCTGGCCCTTCCATTTGATGGTCAGGGGCGACTTTTTGCCAGGCGAGAAGATAACGCATGAAATCGGCTGTGGAGACTGGCTCGATCTCCTGCCGCAAACGATTGAGTGTGTAACTGTGAATCCGGGCCAGGAGACGCCGAGCCGACCATTCAGTTTCCGTACCTCCCGGCGTGAACTGCCCTCGAATTACAAAGCCCTCTGCTTCGAGCTTGAGAAGAGCTGATTCGATGTCATTCGTGCTGAGGCCAAAGGAGGAGGCAAGCGCGCCGGCCGTTACGGGCCCAAGACCCTCCAAACGTCCGCGCAGGACTTCGACCAGAGCGTCTTCGAAGGTCCATGCAACTTGCCCGAGACTTTCAGGCGCGACGATTGGCGGTGTCAGCAGGGCAGAGGGGTAAATAGTTTTCAGTTGCGGCAAGCGCTCAGCAGCGACCCAAAGATTTAGCTTGTCTATTGGGACCGTGTTTACTGGGCCGGTTAATCCTGGGGCCGCGGGCGTCTCGCCCGCACCCGTTGCATTCCCAGGCAAGTCCAAGTTAACGGGTTGTTCGCGCTCCGCGCTCAGTGCGGGCGAGACGCCCGCGGTCCCAGGATTAAGGGTCCCAGTATTAACTAGTCCAGTATTAACGGTCGCAGCATTAACTTGAAGAATAGCGGCACGTCGGTCGTTTTGCAGCTCGGTAAAAAACTGCTGCCATTCCGCGCCTTCGGCTGCAGTAATCAAACCTAACTCCACGAGTGCGTCATGCAATTCGTCTGGATTTTCGACCCGGGGCCAGGCTTCTTCACGAACGCGATCGATAGCGGCCTGATCGAGTTTGCCCATGTCCTTCGCGGTTTGTGGGTCGAGCCAGCGTCGCTGTTGCACCGCGCGAGTGCGGCGCTCTTCAAGCGGGGCGTCGTCTAGATAGGCATATGGTCGAGCGTTAAGTATCTCCTGGGCCAGGGGCGAAGCTTCGATCACATCGCGAGCAAACAGGTTCTTTTCGTTGCGTTCAATCGACGTCAGCAACTTTTCAAGACTGTCAACGTCCATCGCTTCCACCAGGCAGTCCTTAACTGTCTGATCGATCAAGGGATGCGCTGGAATCTCGCGTTCCCCACCACCAAGGTTCTCCGCACAAGCCACTTGATCGGGGAATATCGCAGTCAGCAGGTCCTCTGCATCCATGCGCTGCAATTGCGCAGGAATCTTCTTGCCCCCGCGGCGCCGCAAAACCGCCAGAGAACGAGTCACGTTCCAGCGCCAGCGAATATTCCACATCGGCGCGTCAAGCAGTGCCTGGCACAGAAGCTGGCGCACAGTCTTGGAGTTGAGATAGTGAAACACCTCATCGAGTGGAAAACTGTGGGTGGGCCCAAGCGAAAGGACGATTGCATCCTCGGTCGCCGCAGCCTGGAGCTCAAAATTAAACTTGCGGCAAAAACGCTTGCGCAACGCTAAACCCCAAGCTCGATTCAGGCGGCTGCCAAACGGTGAATGCACCACCAACTGCATGCTGCCGCTATCGTCGAAGAAGCGCTCGAGAACGAGGTTGTCCTGCGTTGGCATGATGCCAAGCACGGCCTTGGCTCCCGCAAGATACTCGACGATCTGTTCCGCCGCCGCGCGGGAGATGCCAACCTCGTCCACTAGATATTTAGTTGCGGGCTCGAGATTAATCGTGGGCGGAATCATCGGATCTGCTTGCTCGGGAGGTAATGGTTCGTCGCTGACATCAACACGGTTTGCAACCTCTTCGCGCAGGCGCGAGACGGAAACTGAAAGTTCGTGAGTACGGGCCGGCGCTTCACCCAACCAGAATGGAATCGACGGCGGCTGGCCATGTGCATCCTCAACCCGAACTTTACCCTGCTCGACACGCAACACGCGCCAGGAAGTGTTGCCCAATTGAAAGATGTCGCCCTGCAAACTCTCGATGGCGAAGTCTTCATTCACCGAGCCGATTACGAGATCGCTGGGTTCAAGTACAACCGCATAATCCGCCGTGTCGGGAATTGCCCCGCCGGAAGTGATTGCCGAGATGCGGGCATTGCGACGCCCGCGTATTCGGTGATTTACAGCATCATGGTGGAGGTAGGTTGAGCGGCGTCCGCGCTTTGTGGAAAATCCTTCAGCGAGCATGCGAATGACCGAATCAAACCTCTCTCTTTCCAGGTTCCGGTAAGGATAGGCATGCCGGACCATCTCAAAAAGAGCTTCTTCGGTCCATTCTTCAGCGGCCGAGGCAGCGACAATTTGTTGCGCAAGAATGTCGAGCGGCTGTTCCGGAATGTCGAGACGGTCAAGTTCGCCACGGCGCACGGAATCAATTATTCCAGCGCATTCCACGAGCTCGTCGCGCGACAGCGGGAAAATTCGTCCTTTGGGAAAACCGGCCACGGTGTGATTTGAACGGCCAACACGCTGTAAGAAACTGGTAATCGAACGAGTAGAACCGAGCTGGCAAACTAGATTGACGTCGCCGATGTCAATGCCGAGTTCGAGCGAAGCTGTAGCGACCAGCGCGCTTAGTTCGCCGGCCTTCAATCTTTGCTCGGCGGCCAGGCGTTGTTCACGCGCAAGGCTGCCATGATGCGCGGCAATATTTTCATCGCCGATGCGTTCGCCCAGATGGCGGGATACACGTTCGGCAAGTCTTCTGGTGTTAACAAAAACGAGGGTTGTTTTGTGTTGGCGAATTAATTGCGCTAACCGGTCGTAAACTTCTTCCCAGACGTCGCCTGACATAACGGCTTGCAATGGGGATTCAGGAAGCTCGATAGCCAGATCCAGGCGGCGCGTATGTCCGGTGTCGATAATGGTACAGACAGGCGCGCCTCGGGAATCAATGTTTTGCGTGCCTACGAGAAAACGCGCAACTTCCTCGATAGGGCGCTGGGTTGCCGAAAGGCCGACGCGAACGAGTTTCGAGTTCCGGGTTTCGAGTTTCGAGTTTTCTGCTTTGTGCTTGGCAACGAGCTGTTCGAGGCGCTCAATGGAAAGTGCGAGATGGGAACCACGTTTGTCGCTGACGACCGCGTGAATTTCGTCAAGGATAACGGTGCGCGTCGTTTCCAACATGCGACGTCCGCCTTCGCTGGTAAGCAAAATGTAGAGAGATTCCGGCGTCGTCACAACAATATGAGGAGGACGCTTAGTCATTGCGGTGCGATCTCCAGCTGGAGTGTCGCCCGTTCTGACAAAGGTCCTGATGTTGACGTCGGGCAAACCCATCGCTTGCAGTTCGTCCCGAATGCCCGCTAGCGGAAACTGCAAGTTTTTTTGAATGTCGTTGCTCAGCGCTTTAAGCGGCGAGACATAAACAACGTGAGTTGTGTCATCGAGATTCCCGTCAATTCCGAGGCGCACGAGATCATCAATCGCGGCCAGGAAAGCGGCGAGAGTTTTTCCTGAACCGGTGGGTGCAGCAATCAAAGTGTTCTGATGCTCTTTGATTGCCGGCCATGCTTGTTGCTGCGGCAGCGTCGGCTCGGGAAAACTCTTCGCAAACCACCGGGCAACCGCTGGATGAAATACCTCGAGATTCATAGGAGGGGAGATTATAACTGAAATCGAGGAATTTGCACAGATGAAACAGTGGCCTAGCCATGCAAGCTAGCGAGGATGGGACGCAGGATCCGCTGATTACTCAGATTTCACGGATTTACTGAAAGAACCTGGGGTTTTCTTTTTAAACCTGCGTAATCTCGTAATCTGCGGATTAATCTTCAGCGCCAGGCGCCGATGATTGCGCCCATGATGACGAAGGCCAGGGTCATATAACCGCCATTGATCGCGATGTAAGCCCAGGACCTGTTTTCAAAAACGCCAATGATTGCGATCGACAACGCTACCCAACCGAAGCCCGCGAGCGCGCCGGCGGTCATTCCCCAGACGGCATTGGTATTCGGTGCGGCGAGAAACATCGCGAGGTTTAGTGCCATTACTAGAGAAAACACAAACGACCAGCCAAACATTCGTGCCTTGCTAAACGTTTGCAGATCCTCGTCCGCAAATTTGTTTGCCCGCATCCAGGCTTTGCCGAAAAGCATTGGTGAATACCAGAGACCGCCCAGGACAAAAGTTGACACAGCGGCGGCCAGCACGGCGAAGTAGTTGATTTTTGAAAAGTCCATGTCTTGACTCCTTTGGGGGGTTGCGCCAACGACAGCGGAGTCTAGGCAAAAGAAATACTGCTGTATTGTAAAAAATTAACCTTAGGCGGATTTGTTCAAGCAGTTCGGAGTTCAAACTTTAGTTTGCTCGGGTTTGGAAACAATATTCACACCGTCCGAGTGATTACCGCGAAGCGGTTAGGTCCTCCAGCCCAGGGTTGCCGTCGCGGCTACCCTGGGTGCGCGCGTTCGGGAGAGGACGCAACCCCATCGGGGTTGAGACGGATTGAATTCGCTAGACCCAGGGTAGCCGCAAACGGCAACCCTGGGCTGGAGGTCGCAACCGCTTAGCGGTACAGGCTCTAAGGAAGGGGAATGTAGTTCATGTATTCGCCGCGCATCGTGAGATACGCGGAAGGGTTGAGTCCGGAGAAGTTATGAAATTCCTTGATGAAGTGGGCCTGATCGTAGTAGCCACAATCGTAAGCAATGGCTGACCACTCGATTTTCTTCTCCTGCTCGATCAGTCTGAGAACTTTCTGAAATTTGCAGATTCGAGCGAAACTCTTCGGACGCAAGCCTACAACTTTCTCAAACTGCGAAATCAGATGCTTCTGGGTGATGCCGATCGTGTTTGCGAGATCCCGGATCGCCAAAAACTGCGGCGAATGTTGCAACTGGTGCACCGCAAACGCAATCAGTCGGTTGGCCTCGAGCGCGCGTCGCGCATGACTCAGCAAAAACGACTCAAGGCGGACAAGTCTGTCTTCCGTTGTCTCAAGTTCCAGCAGTTGATCGCGAATTTCGTCGACCAGCCTGCCCCAGATTAAGTCCAGGTCTATAACCGAGTCGTTCAGCTCTGAAATGGGAAAACTAAAAAATGGATAGGCGCCGCCCGGTCGAAAACGGATGCCTATCATGCAAGTGTTTCCTGAGCCGATGATGATATAGCGGGTCCTTTCGCCTGAAATCCAGGCCTTCCGGCAGAGTCGAAAATGATCGGTGTTTTCATCATCAAAGAGTTTCTTTGGCTCGGGATCCAGATCAATGAGTAGCTCGATCGCGCCATCGGGCAAGAGTTTCTCGCGTGTATGTTCGGGATGATTACCGGCAACGTACCAGATATTCTCAACAAACTGAGAAAGTGGCGGCTGGGGGAAGTGGAGTTTGTGGATCATCGTGCGTTTAGGATCCGCAGATAAGCAGATAACGCAGATTTAAGCAGGAAAGTTTCCGGCAATTGCAATGCGAATCGTTTTGTTAAGATCGCCGGTATCTGAGGATTTAACGATCACTCAAACTGTTTCTTGAAACTCTCAAACTGCGTTTTCAGCATTCCGATGTCGGCTTTCAATGTTTCAACCTCAGCTTCGAGTGCGGCCACTCTGTCGCTGTCCCGGCTGCGGCTTCTGGCTGGGGCAACATCCTGTTGTATGGCCTCAATTGAAACTTCTCCGGAAAGAAGATGAGCGTAACGAGCCTCTTTCTGACCGGGCTGACGCGGCAAGCGTGTAACCAGCGGGTCTGGCTCCCTGTTTATCAGTCCATTCAGCGTAGCTTCGACTTCTTCCAGGCCTGAAAACTCATGCAGCCGAAAAGCGCGTGTCGCAAGTTCACCAGTAGTTTGCGGCCCACGGAGTAGGAGCACACAGATCAGCGCCATCTCCGGGTGGCTCAGATGCATTACCTCAGGCAGGACGTGTTTGTATTTGGGTACCCGGCTTGTGCTGCCATAAAACACGTAAGCAAGGTTCTTCTCGCGCAGAGTTTCAATCGCGTGTGCGACTGTTGTCTCGTCGTAAGAAGTGACCGGGGTCCGGTTGTTCTTCTGATTGCAAGCGAGCGTTAGCGCGTTTAGGGTGAGGGGATAGTATTCCGGTGTCGTCACCTGCTTTTCAACAAGCGATCCCAGTACTCTAGCTTCAACATCAGTTAATATGGTGGTCAATTGATCTTGTTCCTGAATCAGTTATCTTGAAAGAATTCCTCGAGTATGCCTGTAAGCTCCGCCGGACTTTGATAGGTGCGGACGGTGGCAGCTTTGCAGCCTGAAATCATTGCCGAAAGTGAGCGGCCATTTTCCTGGCGATAAAGGCAAAGCACTGGCTTGCCCCATTCCGTGGCTTTACCGATTTCATACCCCACTCCAAGGCTGGGAGTTGTAACTTCGGCAACAAGATAGTCGGATTTTTTTAACCAATCCAGATCGCGGTCGTGGATCTTACAATCGCCGATGTCCTGGCCAAGCACCCTCAATTCAGCGTCTGCCACATGTTCAGTCAAGACTTCGCCGTGTTTTTGCAACAGCCGAACGATGTCGTGGTACAGCGCGGCATCCTGGCACCCACCCCGGATTGATCCTGCGAAGTAGATTCTCATTATCGGGGATCACTTGTAACGCAAAACTGTTACTTTGCGGACGGTTCGTTGCCACTCACTTGTGTGTAACCTACCGACGCAAACTAACAGTTTGCTTTACACATTCTTCGCGCAGCGGAAGCCCGAAACCATCCAGCGTTCGTGCGCGTGAAAGAAGTTGCGGTAGGTCGAGCGAATATGGACCCCCGGTGTCGCGTATGAGCCGCCACGCAGGACTTTTTGGTTGACGAACCACTTATCGTTGTACTCTTCAAACTCCGATTTGAATCCGGGATAGGGCACGTAGTCTGAAGTCGTCCATTCCCACACGTCGCCGATCATCTGTTGACAGCCATACCTGTTTTGTCCTGCCGGAAAGGCGCCGATTGGCGCGGGTGCCCAGAGGCCGGTCTCAAACAGGTTTGCTTTAGTCTCGTCGATTCCCTCATTGCCCCAGGGAAAAGCGTTCCTCTCATTAGTGGTTGGGTCGAAGGTGGCGGCTTTTTCCCATTCAGCCTCGGTCGGCAAACGTTTGCCGGCCCATTTTGCGAACGCGGAAGCCTCAAAAAAACTTACGTGTGAAACGGGTTCGTTCGCCTTGCTTTCAACCGGATGCAGACCAGAAAAGTCGCGAATCATCCAACTTCCGTCGTAGGGTTCCCAGTAGAGTGGCGCCCGCCACTGTTCACGATTAACAGTCTCCCAGCCTTCGGAGAACCACCAGCGAAAGTTCTGGTAGCCGCTATCCTGGATAAACGCGAGAAAGTCGCCATTGCTGACCAATCTTCGATCAAGAGCGTAATCCTGTAAAAAAACCTGGTGGGCTGGCTTTTCGTTGTCAAAGGCGAAGTCGTAGCTAGAAGGACTGTGCACTGTGGACTGTCGACTGTGGACTTGTCTGTCGTAACCAAGCCAATAAAGTCCCCCCTCGATCTCAGCCATGCCTTCGACTTTGACAGCAGACACCGGCGCAGGTTTTATCGGCGCTTCATATTGGTCGCACAGCAGGTGCTTGATGTCATAGACCAGCAATTCCTGGTGCTGCATTTCGTGCTCGAGGCCAAGCCGCGCGAGTGATAAGACTTCATCCGCGTTGGCCGTTTCTTCAATTGAATTCAAAAACGCAAGCATTTGCTCATCAACGTGTTTCCGATACGCAACGGTGTCTTTAACCGTCGGCCGCGATCGGGTCCCGCGCTTCGGTCGCTCTATTCGTTCGCCGAACCCTTCATAATAGGAATTGAAGTAGAAGAGGTACTCCTCAGAGTAAACCCCGTAGCCGGGCTGGTAAGTTTGCAGTAGAGTCTCGAAAAACCAGGACGTATGGCCGATATGCCAGCGCGGAGGGCTCATAAACTCCGCCGTCTGTATCACGTAGTCCTCAATCTCCAGAGGCGCAACGATCTGCATTGTCCGCGCACGCACATCCTTGTAGAGTTCGATAATTGAGCGCGTCTTTGGAACAACGATTTCCCCGATTGTAGAAGCCATTACTCTTTCCTATGAATTTACTACGATTGAATGTTCACCACGTTCAATAACACGGCCTATTGTCGCGGCTTGAGGATAATTTTCACGCAGGCGATCAAGCAAGTCATTCGCACGCTCGGGCGAAACGGAGATCAACATACCTCCAGCTGTCTGTGGATCAAAGAATAGCTTAACCAGGTTCTCGTCCACTAACCCGTCGACTGCGATGTCTGCACCAATGTATTCACGATTTGTCTTGTCGCCACTTGTTAACATCCCTGCCGCTGCCAGTTCCGACGCGCCATCGAGTACCGGTACCTTGTCGGGCTCGATTACTATCGTCACCTTGCTGGCGCAGGCCATCTCCCAGGCATGACCGAGGAGGGCGAAACCAGTTACATCAGTAGCGCCCTTTACGCCAAACTCGCGCATCGCCTCGGCAGCGTATCTGCCGGGCAGCATCATGGTCGCGACAGAAGAGGCAGCAATTGCAGGTGACGTTTTTTCAAACTTGATACCTGTTGAGATAACGCCGGTGCCGATGGGTTTCGTCAAGATAATCACGTCCCCGCGTTGTGCACCGGCGTTAGTGGCAATCTTGCGTGGATCAATTGTGCCGGTTACCGAGTATCCAAACATGATTTGCTGGTTGTCGACGCTGTGTCCGCCAATCAGCGTGACGCCATACTTATTTAAAGTTTCCAATCCACCACGCATGATCTCGCCGAGGATCGCCGGATCGACGCCCTTCTTGGGGAAACACGTGATCGCCAGCGCAGTCAGTGGGGTGCCGGCCATCGCCCAGACATCGTTAATTGAATTGAGCGCAGCAATCTGACCATACACGAAAGGATCGTCTACGATGGGCGTGAAAAAATCGAGGGTTTGCACGATCGCGAGGTCGTCGCGCAATCGATACACTCCGGCGTCGTCGGCAGTGTCGAAGCCGACTAAGACATTCTCGTCCTTGGGCTGTGTTGGTAGCCCGCTCAACACCTGAGCGAGTAAGCTCGGTGACAGCTTAGCCGCTCAACCAGAGCACGAAACCATTTCCGTCAGTCGCACAAACAGTTCTCCTTCGTGTTAGTTGTTCGAACGGTTCAGCGTCGCATCCGCGATATACTATTGTCAATCCTTGTAATTTATCGTAAGGAAGGTGAAGTTTGAGGAGCAAATTGACCATGCGTACACTGTTTCTTCTTGTTTACTTCATTGTGCTGGGAACTGTTTTGTTCAGCGCTGCACCATGTCTTGCCCAGAATTCCCGTTTGTCTTCCGACCTAACTCGGCACTTCGACTACGACAGGAAAGCTCCCCTGGGCATTAAAGAAATCGGCGTCGAACGTCGTGGTGACGTTGCCATCCACGACATCACTTACGCCAGTCCGAAAGGCGGTGTCGTACCCGCGTATCTGGTTGTGCCAAAAGGGAAGGGACCTTTCGCCGCAGTAATCTGGGGACATTGGTATTGGGGAAACTCGCCGATGCGCAATCGGAAGGAGTTTCTTGATGAGGCGGTCGCGCTAGCGCCAGCTGGAGTGGTGTCATTGTTAACTGATGGACCAATCGCGCGTCCAGGTCATGTGCAAAACGATGAGCCCTTGAATGAGCAACAAAATGTTGACTTGGTACAACAAGTAACTGACATGCGCCGCGGTGTTGATCTGTTATTGGTGCGCAAGGATGTTGACCCTAAGCGGATTGCTTACGTCGGACACAGCTACAATGCGGTGGTGGGCGCCATCCTGAGCGGAGTCGAGCGGAGGTTCAAGGCTTTTGTGCTGATGGCCGCCACCATGTCGGACGAAGTTACCATGAAGACGCCGGAATATCAGCAGTATCGGCAGAAGGTAGGGGCGGAAAAGTTTGACGCCTTTGTCGAGAAGTATTCCTGGACCGATCAGGGCAAGTATGTTTCGCACGCGGCGCCAGCAGTTGTGTTTCTCCAATATGGATCGCAGGAGAAGTTTTTGACTCCAGAGCGAGCGCGCCTATACGCGGCTGTCGTAAGCGAACCTAAACAATTTGAGTTGTATGACGCGCCGCATGCACTCAACGCTGCGGCCAGACGCGACCGCATCGCCTTTCTCACCGAGCAGCTGAAACTGAGGCCCCTACCCGCCGCCGTGATTGCAGCCATTCCTGAACTGTACCAACCGCCCGAGCCGAATTAGTCCGCGCGGCTATTGATGACTGACAAAACACGGATACGCATTGGTCCCGCCGGCTGGTCCTACAAGGACTGGGAAGGAATCGTTTATCCCAGGAAGCCGGGTGCGAAGTTTGACCCGCTCGAATATCTCGCCCGCTTTTTCAATACTATTGAGATTAATAGCAGTTTCTACCGGCCATTCACAGCTTCCACAGCGAATTCCTGGGCCAGTCGCGTCGCTGCCGCCGCCGATTTCTTGTTTACCGCAAAACTTCACCGTGTTTTTACACATGAACGCGGCAAGGCGACTGCGGAAGATGAGAAGATGGTACGCGAAGGCATGGATGCGCTCAGGAGTCAGGAGAGGTTGGGAGCAGTATTAATTCAGTTTCCATGGTCGTTCAAGAATACTGACGAGGACCGCCTCTATTTAGCGAAACTGCTCGACCAGTTCAAGGACTACCCACTGGTGCTAGAGATCAGGCACTCATCGTGGAACAATCCGCAGATCTATGAATGGCTGGAAGAAGTGGGAGTCGGGATCTGCAATGTGGACCAACCGCTTTTTTCGAGATCTATTAAACCTGCTGCCATCACGACGGCACAAATAGGCTACGTGCGGCTTCACGGTAGAAACTATCAGGACTGGTTCAGGGAAAAAGCGCCGCGAGATGACCGTTACAATTATCTATATTCACTCGAGGAGTTGGAGCCGTGGATTACAAGGATCAAGGAGATTGCGGCCAGGACGAAGGAGGCCTATGTGATCACAAACAACCATTTTCGCGGCCAGGCAGTGGTTAACGCGCTTGAGATAAAGTCTACGTTGACGGAAGAACGGGTTCCAGGTCCTGCCCCGCTGTTTGAGAAGTATCCGGAACTGATTGAATCGGCCACTCCGGAAAGTGAAGTGTCTGAGTCTGAGCCGACTCTTTTCAGCTGAGTTGAGCTTCGCGAACCAGCGGGGGCAAGCCCACCTTCCTAACCCTGAGGTAATCTAGCTTGCTCGGTAGTTTTCCATTGAAAGCTGCTCGATCGGCAAATCAATGCTCAACTTGAGTTAGCTCAGGGTAGGGAAGGTGGGCTTGCCCCCGCTTTTGTCCAAACTCACTCTAACTCGCTGCTTTCTGCGCGATGGTTTGGGCGAACGCAATGGGCAATCCATCCGGATCAGTACAAACTGCCAGCCTGATCCCCTCTCCCTCTCTCTCCGCAGGAGGCATCACGAACTTAATGCCCTTGGCTTTCAATTCTTCGTAGGTCTGGTCCACGTTTTCGACGTTGAAACCAATGGAGCAGCTGCCGGCCTGCTTGGTGGGGTCACCGGTCGGAGGGCCTGTCGGAGCAACGCCTCCACCGTGAAGGGCCAGGGTTGTGGTTCCAGTTTGAAATTCAGTCCAATCGGGCGATTGAAACTTCAGAGGTATTCCTAGTCTGTCGCGATAAAACTCTACGGAACGTTCCATATCAGAAACGACTACCATCGTATAATCGACTTGCTTAAACATATCTGGCCTCCCTCTTTTGTTGTCTGATATCGCTTGCGAGCTACGCGTAGCCGCTATTTTTTCCTGCTCTTGCCATCTCCGGTCGCTACGAGTATGTCAAACTCGTCTTTAGTTAACGACATCACGGAAAGTTGCGATTGCCTGATCAAAGGTAGTTGGCTGAGTCGTTTGTCATAACGAATCGCAGCCAGTGGTACGGGGTTCTTGAGAGCCTTAACCGGCTTCAGATCCACAGCTACCCATTGCTCGTCATCTGCTGTGGGATCGGGATAGGCGCTTTTGACAACCTCGGCCACACCCACCACAGCTTTATCTTTTCCCGAATGATAGAACAGTACCCGCTCGCCTGTCTTCATTTCTCGTAGGTTATTGCGTGCCTGATAATTTCTAACACCGGTCCAATCAGTTCCGCCGTCGCTGACAAAATCGCTCCAGGAGTAGGTTTCCGGTTCCTGCTTAACGAGCCAATGGCTGTCCTTTGGTTTGTTTTTCATCTTCATTAGCCTCATCGTTTCTTGCCGGGGGCGTGGCGAGGGCCTAAAATGTGCGGCCTTTAATAACTCAGTTGTAAGCTTGCAGCTTGCGTTACTACCCTGGAGAACTGGAGTAAGAACATGCTCAAAGAAGGAACTGTCGCGCCAAACTTCACTGCAAACGATGCAAACGGGAAAACCGTTCGGCTCAAGGATCTGCGCGGCCGAAAAGTAGTTCTCTATTTTTACCCCAAAGACGATACGCCTGGATGTACTAAAGAGGCTTGCTCATTTCGGGATGCGTTCTCTGACTTCAAGAAACGCGGCATCGAGGTGCTGGGCCTATCTGTGGATAGTGAGGCTTCTCACAAGAAATTTGCCGCCAAGTATAAACTTCCTTTCACGCTCCTGGCTGACCCGAATCATTCGATCGCAGACTCTTATGGAGTTTACGGCGAGAAGAAGTTCATGGGCCGCACTTACATGGGCGTAAAGCGGATAACGTTCCTTATTGATGAAAAGGGCAAAATCAAAAAGGTGTTTGAAAAAGTCAAACCGGAAGAGCACGCGCGAGAAGTTCTCGAGGCCTTTGAAACTTAGGTCCTGGAATTTCTCTCGGCAGATCTAGGCTGCCACCCAGCCGCCAATTTTTTCCGGCTCTCCTCCCTCTGGATTTCTACCCGGCATTAAACCCTGTATCACGCTGAAGGAACTGGGTACGTCCCCTTTGCGTTGCGGGATGTTGAGCGCCTCTTCACGAATTGGTAATTCTGACGACTCGTTTATGAAATAATGCCTGTTGTTATCAACTATTTGCGTCTTGATTTCGCGCGTCCACAGGAGCAGATTTGCGAGGGCGTCGCCGATCTCATCTTTGCCAAGTCGGGTCTCGTGGGCAATCTCCTTTTGAGTACGCGCTCCTTTTCTAATGGCTTCTCTTACACGTTCAACGGGGGAGAGCTTGCTCAACAGTCGTGTGTAGTTACTTGAAGAAGAAGAATCACGGTCGAGCAGGGACGTGCCCGAATGTTCCGAGAGGGGTTGGTTGACATATCGCTTGCGAGCCGATCTGTATTCCTTCAGCGCGCGGCGACTCTCGGTCACTTTCTTGCGGATGCAGCTCTTGCAATAGAGGTTTCTTCCATCTTTCCGTGCGCGGCAAACTCCAAATTCCGATAAAGGCAACTGTTGCGAACAAATCGGGCAGTTCTTTCCTTGAACATCAAGTTCTTCCATCTTTTCGACGCTCCAATCAGACTTCTGACTTAGGGGATCTTGCTGGAAGAGACACGGCTCTCTGGACAGGAGCTAAGAGTTTATCTCCCGACCGCGGATGGCGTTGAGTGATTGTTGGCGAAGAGTCCCTATTGCAAAAGGGAAATCGCCTGGGATTGCCTGAGCTTCTTCACTTAGCGAAGGAGGGCTCACAAAAAACCTGATTAGGAATCGCGTAGCAGGTCAGCGGGGCCATTACAAAACTGATAAGAGCGAGTAACCTACAAACACAATCAAAAAAATCAGGTCCGACTTCAACGCTTCACAGGACAATCAATCGCTTCCAGTAAGGGAGTCGCATTATAGTGATCGACAGATTTTTTGCAACCCCTAATTCGATCTAAAGTGGTCCATTTTTGGCAGGAGTCAAATTCATTCCGTTTGTTAAAACATACCGATTTTTTTGCAACGCAAACAACTCTAGTGCGAGAGGATAGATGATCGTATAAAGAAGAGTCTTAATCATTGAAATTATCCATCGCCGTCGATTCCCCTTCTTGCGACTTCCAAATTCTCCTTAAAAATCGCAACCTTTGTTCTAGACGACAAACCGTTCGCCGTCTGTTTCGCGCAAGACTTTCCACTCGCTGCCGTTGGTCCTACTATCAGTAGTCCCCACGACTGATATTAATCTCAGCAAGAGATCGGGAATCTCAGGAACCGAGGAAAGAATTTGTCACTTGGCGTGAGAGGTTAGGCTGACACCTTGCAAGTAAAGCCGATCTGCAGCCCGGGACGCAATAGAAAAGCAAAGCAAACACAAGATAACCTGACTTTGGAACAAAGGTGCCTTTATCGAGAGGCCGGAAGTGACGCACGATCTTCGAGACGATATACAAACTTTAATCCAGACCAGATGTTGTTTACTGCGCATACCTTTACGTCGACGAGTCCGGCGTCCAGTCCGATTCTTCGAACGCTACTGTCGGAAAGATCGGTCACTATGCCTGAGGCCTTCTTTGGCCAGGCGATCCAAAGCATCCCATTCTTCGTGAGTTTCTGCGAGAGAGTGGGAAACTCTCGTTTCAACTTTTGCTGAGAGTCAGCAAAAAACAGGATGAGATCCAGCGGTTTAGGCAAACGCGCGACGCAGATCTTGACGTCGCTCGGCAAAGATCCAAGTTCTTGCTGGAATCCTTTGGGCGCATTAACAAACCCGACGCGGAAGCCTTCCTTCAAGCCGAGTTTCTTTGCCAACGGCGTACCTGAATAGCCGGCCATAATGAATCTTCTCTCCGGAGTGAAACAACAGGCTCCGACTAGCACTTTTGTGCTTGTCGCGGATTCTTCAGTCCTGTTGCGATCTTATTTTCCACTTCACGTAACAGGGTCATGCTCAACAAATTTTGCACGAACCACTACCACCACCGCAGAATTTTCCACCAGCCAAAGCCAAATATCGTCCAGATCAGGATGTTTGGCACAGTTACCAGCAATCCTAACAGCCACCACATACGCTGGCTCACATAACCGGCTCCAAAATAAATCGGCGCCGGTGTTGTTCCATAGTGCGTCAGTGAGGCGCCAAGATTTGAAAAATACGCGAGCGATAGAACGGCCAGATATGGAGGCGCACCTGCAGCCAAAATGACTACTAAGAATGGCGTATACATCGCTGTAGCATGTGCGGTAATACTGGCAAAAGCGTAGTGCGCGTAGAAATAAATCAATAGCAGCACGCCGAGAGCCAGCGCCCATCTCCATCCGGCCGTGTAGCCAGCGGCTGTCTCGGCAAAGCGTTTCGTGATTCCTGTCTCCCCTAAGGCTTCGGCCATGCGCAGTAATCCTCCGTACCAGATGAAAACATCCCACGCGCCCCGCTCGCTGATTATGTCGTCCCAACCGAGCACGCCAGTTAAAAGCAAAGCACAAACGCCAATCAGAGGCGGGATTGAGTAGTCCAGTTTGGCAATATCTGTGATAAACGCGATGAATCGGCTGGAGGGAATCGAGGGAGCAAGCGCGGGAATCATTCCCGCCAGGCCCCGAAGCATCCACATCGTTGCAACAACAATGAAAACGGCGAGTAACAGTTTCTCATCCCACTTCATTTTCCCCATGCGCTGTAGTTCCTCGCGAGCAAGCTCCGCTGCCTTTGGCGTATGCTTAATCTCCGGCGGAAAAACCCGATAGAGCAGTCGCGGAACTACGGCCAGTGAAATCAACGCTGGCACGATCGCTCCCAACAACCAGTTGGTATAAGTCAGCTCAATTCCGGTTATTTGTTGAGCAAACTTCGCAATTAAGACATTCGAGGCCTGGCCGGTTAAGAAGGTCGCGCAGAGGATGACGTCACATTGATACAGCAGCACCATAAGGAACGCCCCGAGACGTGCCGCTGTAGGGCCCGGTTTTGACTCGTAAGCCTCCGAAAGACTCTTGGCAATGGGGAAAACTACCCCGCCTGACCGAGCGCCCGTAGATGGGATAATACTGGCGAGGACAAAGTCGGTGGAGATTAATGCGTAACCGAGACCAAGTGAGTGGTGTCCTATGGCGCCAATGAAATGGTATGCGATCCGACGTCCCAATCCCGTCTTGATCATCGCTCGCGAAATGAAAAAAGCTGCAAGTACCAACCAAACAATGGGATCGGCGTAGCCACCAAGTGCTTCGCGAATGGGCAGTGCTCCAGAGATTGCCACAGTCGAAACACCTATTAGAACCATCGCACCGCCCGGCACGGGCCTCAGAATCGATCCCACAATCGTGGCTGCAAAAATGGCCAGCAATCGCCAGGACTGCACGGTTATTCCGCTGGGAATGGGAGTTAACGCGATCGCGAGACCGACGAAAAGGACTATCGCCCACCTGATCAATTTGCCGCGTAGTTGAGGTGGCTGGTGCGTTTCTGGCGGCGACACTACATCACCGAGCTGCTCTTCACCATCCATCTGGGAAGCCTCCGGCGTTTTATGAAGCAAAAAGACCGTGGGATACTAGTCTCTGGAACCTGGGATACTCAAGAATTAAGTGCAGCCGCGCCGGATAAAACCTTAAAACGGTCGGCAGCCGTATCTTGAGTGACGGAATCAGAGAAACCGGGGTTGAGAGGATGTTGATTAAAAAGCCTGCAGAAATTAAGTCCACTGAAATCACGGACAAAAAGACCTACCTCAACCGTCGCCTATTCATGCGCGGCGCGGCACTGGCGGGGACGACCGTGGCCACGGGGCTTCTTTATCGCAAGCTTAATCCTGCCGCGACGGAAAAACCGCAAGGCGAGAAGTTAGCAACAGTGGAGAAACCCGCGATCGACAAGCGGGTGAGCGAAGGCTTTAGCGTAAACGAGCCGCTCACGTCTATCGAGGACATTACCAACTACAACAATTTCTATGAGTTCTCGACAAACAAACAGTCTGTCGCCTCGGCTGCTCAGGGCTTCGTGACTAGACCGTGGGCAGTTGCTGTTGGCGGCTTGGTGAATAAGCCCAGTACTTTCGACATAGATGAGCTCTTGAAGTTTCCACAGGAAGAACGCGTATACCGCTTACGCTGTGTGGAGGGCTGGTCAATGGTCATCCCATGGATAGGATTTCCTCTGGCGAAGCTGCTTGAGAAGGTTGAGCCTACTTCCCAAGCAAAGTACATTGCTTTCCAGACACTTTACGATCAGAAGCGAATGCCCAATCAGTCAACCGGGGTCCTTGACTGGCCTTACGTGGAAGGCCTCCGTCTCGATGAGGCTATGCATCCATTGACAATACTCGCTACCGGCCTCTACGGGGAGACGCTGCCACCACAAGACGGTGCTCCGATTCGCCTGGTGGTGCCTTGGAAATACGGATTCAAGAGCATCAAGTCAATTGTGAAGATAAGCCTCGTCGATAGTGAGCCACCGACTACTTGGAATATACAGGCGCCCAATGAGTATGGCTTTTACTCAAACGTGAATCCGAATGTCCCGCATCCTCGTTGGAGCCAGGCAACTGAGCATCGCATAGGGGAGTCCAGTTTTCGCAGCCGGAATACACTGCTCTTTAACGGATACGGAGAACAGGTGGCACATTTGTACCAGGGGATGGATTTAAGAAAGTACTTTTGAAACGAATCAGTATGACAGACACTCGCTTTTCAAAATTCCTGCTTTTCACCAACGCGCTGGTGCCGCTTGGCATGTTGCTATGGGACGTTTACCAGAAACGCGTTGGTGCCAACCCTTTGGAGTTTTTCACGCGCACCACCGGTATGCTGACTTTGGTTTTCCTGACGATCACGCTTGCAGTTACGCCGGTGCGCCAGATTACAGGACTAAACTGGCTGATAAAATTTCGGCGTATGCTCGGCCTATTCGCGTTCTTCTATGGGACTCTTCACCTCTTGACATATATACTCTTCGATCGCTCCCTCAATCTGAAAACCGTGCCTGGCGACGTGGCTACGCGACCCTTCATCGCCGTCGGCATGGTGGCTTTTTTCCTGATGATCCCGCTCGCGATAACTTCAACCACCAAGATGGTTAAGAGATTGGGCGGAAAACGCTGGAACAGACTACACAAGCTCGTTTACGTCGCCGGAGTTGCAGGCGCACTTCACTACTGGCTACTCGTCAAATCTGATACACGGATCCCGCTCACATTCGGCTTCATTCTTCTTCTTCTGTTGGCGCATCGTCTTTTTGTGAAGTTTTATCCCCCTGACAATTCTGTGCGTAGTGCGACCTTGTTACCTCGCGATTGATTGTTCGGCTAGAATCGTGACATGAGTGATGCCATAGCTCGCTTTTCCAACCGAGTAGAGAACTATGCCAAGTATCGCCCACGCTATCCCCCTGGGGTGATCGAAATTCTCAAATCTGACTGTGGACTGACCGAGACCTCACTAATTGCCGATGTTGGTTCCGGAACGGGCTTTCTGTCTGAACTGTTTCTAAAAAACGGTAATCCAGTGATTGCTATTGAACCGAATGCGGCAATGCGCTTGGCTGCAGAACGTCTTTTAGCTGAGTTCGTAAACTTCACCAGCACTGACGCAACGGCGGAAGCGACGGGCCTGGAAAGCGCCAGCGTAGACTTCATTACTGCAGGACAGGCGTTTCACTGGTTTAACCGGGAAAAGGCCAGGACGGAATTCGCTCGAATCCTAAAGCCCAATGGCTGGGTAGTACTCATCTGGAACGAGCGCAAGTTGGATTCGACTCCTTTCTTGCGCGACTATGAAAATCTTCTGCTTCGCTATGGAACGGATTACGAGCAGGTACGACATGAGAACGTTGCCAGTGAGATAGCGCACTTTTTCGCACCTGAGGGGTTCCAACTGAAGACCCTCGAAAACGCGCAACACTTTGATTTCGAAGGGCTCAAAGGGCGGACTCGATCAGCGTCGTACACGCCGGAACCCGGATCTCCTGATTTTGAACCGATGCTTGTGAATCTTGAAGAGATATTTAATGCGCATAAGCGTGAGGGAATAGTGACTTTCGAATATCAAACGAGAGTCTATTACGGGCACCTCTCCCATTCCGTCTAGACAGATTCATAAAGCAAGAATCGTCCATGGACAGTGGCAAGGAAGGCGAACGACATAAAGACTGCTTCGCTGCGACTTCTTGCAAAGCGTACCGCGCTTTGAAGTTAGGTTTTCATCCGAAGTTGAGTTTGGTATCTTAACTGAGAAAGATCCAGCGCGCGTCATAAAGGCTTCTGCCCTCTCGTGGCCGGACCTCGGTCAGATCAGCGCTGAATTGACCCTCCAATGGAAATGAGCCTGACCAAAGCTGCTCAATATTGCGGCAGCATCGTTGAACTCACGTTGCAAAAGGTCAGGTATTCTATTCGCGGGCGCTATTCTCACGCCAATGAGGAAGAGATCCTAGCCAAATACATCCAGGAGTTAATCCCCGTCGATCATCCCCGGACGGTGGTGGACATCGGAGCAGGAAATGGCGTGCGCTGGTCGAACAGTTATGCTTTGTTATTGGCTGGCTGGAAAGCCCTGGGCGTCGAATCTGACTCGCAGAAGTATGCTCTATTAGCCAGGGTCTATCGTAAATTCCCCGACGCTCGGGCGGTGCAGTCGCGTGCGGACCCGGACAATGTTGGTGCGCTGTTCCGCGAATTTAATATCGAAAAGGATTTTGGTGTTCTATGCTTGGACATAGACGGTAACGACTACTGGGTGCTAGACGCGATCCTATCGAACTTCCGCCCGGCTTTGGTGGTCACGGAGATTAATGAGAATATTCCGCCGCCACTTAGATTTGTGGTGAAGTTCGATCCACACTTTCAGTTACGCTACCATTTTTATGGCTACTCAATAGCAGCACTGGAAGATCTTTGCGAGAAACACGACTACGGGATCCTCGCGCTGGAATACAACAACGCTTTTTTGGCGCCGACGGAAACAGGGCCCCGATTTCAATCTGCTGAGTCGGCCTATAGAGTTGGTTATCTTGATCGCCCAGACCGGAGGAAGCGATTCGCCTCGAATCTTGATATGGAGTCGCTTCACTACTTGAATCCCGAGGAGGGAATTCGGTTCTTACATGCGTTCTATGCAAACGACGCCGGGAACTATTTGTTGGCTGTGGATAAAGAGTCATTCGCCGAAAACTTTTGACTGAAACCGGGGATGCCCAAGCCTTAATCCTAAATGGTTAAAAACAGACGCATCGAAGAACGTATGTCCACAAACCTTCCCGCCAGGTGGGATGGTTTGTCCGGCACTCAGGAGGCTCGGATTGAAGATCTGAGCCTCAGTGGCTGTTTCGTTAACACTACGGGAAGAGTCGATGTCGGAGAAATCGTGGGCGTCGAGATTAAGCTGCCTTCAGGGGAGTGGCTACAACTTCGCGGAGAGGTTACTTCTTTCCAGATAGGAATTGGGTTTGGAGTTCTGTTTAGCTTCCTAACCGATGATGAAGAACAAGCTCTGCGGGAGTTGGTCAGCTAGCTTATTTGGGGTAATCCTGAGATCAAAAGCGCAACGACAGACAACTGAGTCCGCCATCCTTTTTCTGGAATTCCGACATCTCTAAGGAGATCGTTTGGTAACCCAGCTTCCGCAATTGTGCTTCAAAGTTGGGATAGCCGGCGGCCACTAAAACATAATCGTTAAGTCGGACGCAGTTTGCCGCATATTCCTCACCTGCATTAACGTGCACAAGATCGTGCCTACGGAATTCATTGCGATCTGCGAGCGAATCGATTACTACAAGCCTGTTATCGCCCAAATACGCAAGCCCACTCTTCAAGTGCAGAATGTTCTTGACGCCTCTGATGTCGACAAAAGCTGAAGTAAAACCGTATGACACCAGCCACTTAGCTAATTGCTGCGCACCCTCCTCGTTCGTTCGCTGGGAAATGCCGATAAAGAAATGATTCTTTCCTTCCTGCTCCGTTTCACAGACGTCGCCCGCATCCAGCGTAGCCGGCTCACGAATCGAATGTAATTCGTGGAAAACGCGGTAAAGCACCGTTGAGATGCTTTCCACTTCTCCAAGCCGGCTGGCCGCACCCGGCCGCGCGAGAATCGCCTCTCGGTTGGTCACCAGTGCCGTATCTTCCACAAAAGTAGCATCCGGAAATCGCTCGTCAGGCTCCAGTCGCGTTAACCTGAGCCCACTACGCTCGAGTGCCCAGCAATAGGCTACATGTTGTCGCAGCGCGCGCTCATAGTTCGGCGCACCCAGGTCCATGGTCGTCAAGGCTTCGGCATAGTTGGCGCCTGGCGCTCGGACTATGGCCTTAGTCAACATGGTCTGGATAACGCCAATCTTCAGGGTTTTTTGCGTGCCTTGACGTCGGTCATGACGATTGTGATCGCCAGACCGACACCTGCTACAGCGGCCAGGAGAAAGAAGATCAATGGAAAGCCGGGATAGCCGAGAATGCGAAAGGAGGTCTCAACCCGCATCAGCATCGAAGCTCCAACAATGAGCGCGGCGAGGATCAAGCCAAGGCTAATTCGATTGGCGACTTTCTGAAGTCCTTCAACCAAAATTTTCTCGTCAATAGCGTCAATATCCACCTTGAACTCGTTGTTGCCAATCGTGTCCAGAATCTTGTTGACCCGACCCGGGAGTTTTTCTGCAAACTCTTTCAGTTCGACCACACCACCAATCAGGTTTCCGGGAGCGATAGTTTGCAGCAGGTTGCGCTGAAGAATCTCCATCGCGCGCTGACGAATGATTGCGGTGGGTTCAAAGTTCGGATCCAGCGTGAAGACGGAGCGGTCGAGGTTTAGCAAAGCCTTGGCGACCATCGTGAACTGGGATGGAAGACGAAACCAACAGTCAGCTGAAATTTTGGTTATTTCCAGTACAACTTTGCCGGAGTTAAGCGTAGTTAAATTCGAATCCGCATTCTCCGCGACGAGTTCCGCTATCCGTTTAATGAACTCAGCTTTATCAAAGCGAGGTTTGGGTTCGCCGATGCGAATGGTGACTTCCGCGGCCTCTTCGCCGCGACCTTCGGCAATGGCGAGAAGAAGGCGCAAGACATTGTCACGGAGACCGGGCAGCAGCCGCACTACCATTCCCAGATCAAGCAGCGCAATCCGATCGTCTTCAGTAAGAAACACGTTGCCCGGGTGTGGATCGGCATGGATAAAGCCGTCGATCAGTATCTGTTTGAGATAAGCGCGGAATAGTTCGCGCGCCAGGCCGTGTCCGTCTATTTCCATCAAACGGAGTGGACTTAACTCGGTGATCTTTTTGCCAGGAATGTATTCCATCGTTAGGACTTTTGAGGTGCAAAAGTCTTCGATGGGATCAGGAATTATTATGTGATCAAACTCTCGCAGATTTTGGCTGAACGTAATTAGATTGTTGGCTTCGAGTTTGAAATCCAGTTCGCGTAGCACACTGGTGCGGAGATCCTTGAGCATGTTTTCAAAATCGTAGCGCTTGCCCAGCTCTGTATGAGCGTCAAGGAAGTGTGCGATCTCGCCCAACGCTTCGAGGTCTGCAACTATTTGTTCACGGATGTCTGGACGCTGGACTTTGACTACGACCGCGCGGCCATCACGCATCTGCGCGAGGTGCACCTGGGCCAAAGACGCGGCGGCAAGGGGCTGCGGATCAAAATCGGCAAAGGCTTTTGAAATCCGTACGCCAAGTTCTGCCGAAATAATTTTATCGACTTCTTCAAAAGGGAACGCCTCAATCTGATCCTGCAACCGTGATAAGGCCTCGAGGTAAGGTGCGGGCAATAGATCAGCACGCGTCGAGAGCACCTGGCCCAGCTTGATGAAGGTGGGACCAAGTTTCTCGAGATCTGAAGCTAACTCTTCGGCCTTAGGCGTGGCTTCGGCTAGTGTAATTTCGTCAAGCTCAAGATGGTCTTCCAGGCCTGCCTGCTTAACCAGATCCGAGCGCCCATATTTCACGAGAAGCAGCGCCACGTCTTTGTATCTTTTCAGTCGTTCTGGTTTCAGCGAGACCATGGTTCCTCTTGTGCCCCATTGTACTAAAACTTATACCCTTGAGGGCCAGAGTTTATGGTTCGGGCGCTCAGATTCGCTCTGATTTGTAAGTAAGTCATTTGTCAGCGTTGGGACAGAAGTCTTACTTAACAATCACACGCCCCCTGGCTGAAATCTCCGCGACCCCGGGCCAAAGGGCCCAGTTTCATCCATCAAGGTTTGAACTAAAGAAGTTAAAGAAGGTAATGGATAATAAAGGAAACGTGAGGCGATTCGAGTCTGCTGGGTTAATCAACGAAATCTTCCGTAAGGCTACAACTTAATCAATTAGGCTCTGCCTTATCCAAGGTCCATGGCACCCCTAATTAGCAGAAGGCGGCCTTGAAGATTTGTTAGTACCAGCAAGTCCGCGATCAATCAAAGCACGCAATGCCTCACTGCTCATCTCTCTGAGTGCTATGCCATTGACAAAAATGGCTGGTGTGCTGTCGATGCCATAAAGCTGCCCATCATCGATGTCATGCTTGACCTCTGCCGCATATTTCCCGCTGTCAAGCGCGGCGTCGAAGCGCGCGCGGTCCAATCCAAGTTCGCTCGCATATTTTTTCAATGAAGGAACATCGAGCGCGTTCTGTCGCTTGAGAAGCAGCGCAGCGTATTCAAAGAACTTCCCTTGAGCATTTGCGGCATTAGCCGCCTCGGCCGCTCTGCGGGCATTCGCATGCATAGCGAGCGGAAAGTCGCGCACCACCAGCCTAACTTTTGGTCCGTAGGACTTCATTACTTCATCGAGGATGGGCTGCATTGCCGCACATGAAGGACATTGAAAATCCGTAAACTCGACAATCGTGACTGGGGCGTTTGGATCGCCTCGACTGGGATCGTCATCTACGCTGATCGATTGCACCGGCAATGGTGGCTCAGAGATTAAGATACGTATATCGGCTCCCTTTCGAAGTCTCTCTGAGAGAGCCTTCTCCAATCGCTGCCGATCCTGGGTCTCTAAATATGAGGCGATTTGAGGGCGGACGGTCGTTAACTCGCCGGAAATCCTGGACTTGTTATCTGCGTAGAATTTCGCGATCTCGGCTTCAGTGGGCGCTTGTACCTTGTCGGTAATTTCCTTGCGAACAATTTCTTCCGGAGGCACGTTGCGGCGATTTGCTTCGGCAATCAAAAGCAGATCATTGATGGTGGTATCTAGAGCTTGTTTAGCAAGCGTATAGCCGTTAAGCCTCAGCTTGTACGCAATAGGCTTCATTCGCTCGTTGACAGAACCCGCGGTTATGGGACGCCCTCCTACCGTCACTAGTACAGTTGCTGGTCCAAGGCCGGGAGCGTTTGCGTCAGCAATGTTTACGACCGGATTTGTCGCACGCAGACGCTTGACGAATTCTTTGGATATGCTGGCCTCACGCTCGCCCTTCAAAAACGCCACCACCTGTTGGCGCGTTGCGGCGGGATCGGTTTGATCAATCTGGTCGCGGTTGTCCTCAAGGAACTTATTGATTTCAGCCTCGGTTGGTTCTGCTACCTTCCTGGCAACCTCCAAATCGTACAACTGTTGTGGCGTGATCTTTCTTTTGCCGGCTTCGCTCTCAAGCAGGAGCGTGTTGATTTGAATGTCTAAAACCTGCCGGCGCGCTTCTTCGATTCTAGTTTCAACAGCTTCTACTTCTTGACGTGCTCCAGGATCTATATCTGCCGCGGTGATGGTTTGACCATTCACATTAGCTAGCGGAATCGGTGCGCGGGACGGTGCGCTTGTAGCCGGAGTCATCGACGGCGTTGGCTCCGGTCGAGAGACTGGTTGAGAGGCGGCAGTGTTGCCACCTACGGACCGCCTTGGACTTCTTCGACGCGAAGTTTGGGCAGAAGAGTCAGCAACAAGAAGAAACAAGAAGAGAATTATGCAGAAGGTCTTAACAGTGTTCATCCAGCTGATGTCCGCGGCTTTTGACGACGGTTATTCTTTGAAGCAACGTTTAGAGCGTAAAGCGATCGTCGACGTTGCCCTGACAAGTTGATCTGGCAGGCGGGAAGATCAGGCGGGAACAATTGAATATTTACTTTTTCGGCTCTCAATGAAAACGAATAATGCTTCTCCTGCGGCGCTTTGCGGGCTTTCTCGAAGACAGTAGGTCCCTCTGCCGGCCATTCAGAATAAAAGCCAGTCCCTGATGCGTGATACCAAGCAAGCGGGCCGCGCGTGTGACGCTGCCGTCAGAGACCAGAAGGGCGCGCTTGATTAATTCGCCCTCAAAACGAAGCACTTTCTCCTCAAGCGAGCTGTCTGTTTCAGCCATGTCTGCCGTAGGAATCTGGGATCCAGCGGTTGACTCAACGGCTTCAAAAGATAGGAGCGAACGAGCACACTCCCCAAGCCGTGCCCGAACTGCCGGCTGTTGGGATTGAGTCAGTGCCGATTCGGCGCTGTAGTAGTGTTTTCGTAAATCGGCCGGTGAAAGAACTGGTGCCAGCTCTTCGATTATTGTAAGGGAGGCGAGACCGCCAGTCTCGAGGTCGCCAGCCTGGCTCGCCAGGGCCACAGCCTCCTTAAGCCTCGCGAGGGCGTCACTTCGCCGCTCCATCTTTGCGAGTACCGTCGCGTAGGTAGTAAGTGCCGCAGCAAGATTTGATTGTTCGTCGCCTTCTCTAAAAGCCTTTACAGCCGAGCGGGCAACCTTTTCTGCTTGTTCAAAGCGTCCCTGAGCAAGAAATGTCCTCGCTCGCGTATCTTCGACGGTGGCCCGAAGTCCTGTGTGATTCAACCTCGAAGCAACTGACATCGCAAGGTCAAGATGCTCGTGCGCATCCTCAAATCTCTCCAGGTGCGCGAACAAGAAGCCGAGATTGTTCTCGATCAATGTTAGAACACGCTCGTTTCCAATCTCTTCAACATGGACACGAGCAGCCGTGTACTGCATCAGTGCCTTATCAATATAGTCTTCTCTGCGGTCTGCGAGACCCAGATTCTTCAGGACAGTAGCAAACTCAAGGTGAAACTTACTCTTCAGTGAACGATTGCTGCTTGTTTCGAAAAGCGATTCCGACTCGAGCAGGATTTTGACGGCGTCCCTGGAACGGAAAGACACTTCTTCCACAATCGCTTTGTTGAGAAGTGCTCTTAGTCTCTGTTCGCTTTCGAGGTTGCCAAGTCGTTGTAGGGCATCATCGTAGTTTATCCTGGCTTCATCGTGAGCGCCTTCGCGCCAGTAGCAAACACCCAAATCTACACGCGTCTCTGCTACCTTTTCCGTCAATCCCAGTTGTTCAAATATTGTTGAGCTTTCTGAAATGAGGTCCTTAGCGGCTTCCTGCGCCCCAGGAATCTGACGTGCCGTGCCCAACCAACTTGACAAGACGCCAACCCGCAAGAGCACCTCAGCCCGTGTAGCTGGATCCAGCCCCTGAACCCTGGGGCGATCCCCTATGCGCCCCCAGAACTCGCTTAAAGCCGCTCTGGCTTCGTCAAATTTCCCGGATTCGACCAGTTCCTTAGCTCGCGCGCATGCTTCCCGTGCCCGTTCGCTGGTAGTGGTTTTTGCTGCATTTTTCTGAAGCAATTCCACTTGATTCATTTTCATGTGAGGTCGTTCCTTTCATCACAGTGCAAGAAACCTTGCAAGAGAATTACAGGGCGGTTATTATGCGCCCTATTGGAGACAAGAAGTTGGTGCCCTTCTTCGCCGCTGATATCTTACCGCACCGAGCAAGTAGGAGACAAAATGAAACCCTTCAAAGCATTTTGCGCAGCGGCACTTATTGCCCTATCGCTGAGCATTCCGGCTTATGCTGAGGATCCACCCCCTGGGGATGGGCATGAGACGGGTAACCCTATAGGCATCCCGCTTCCGCCGCCGCCAAAACCAGTCCCAGACACTCCCGTACCCAATGACGGCTCGGCGCCGAACGACAGCAGCACTATCACGCTAATGGACATTCTGATGGCTCTAGCAAAGATTTTCTAGAAAGCCCGCATTTTGCTTAGCTTGCGATTGCCGGGTGGCACTTTTGAAGCCCGGCAAGGGGGCGCTGACAGCCCGCATGCTACATTCATATTGCACCGGAGGCAAGAATAATTAGATAAACTCGGCCCCCGGCAACCGGGAAAGCCGAGCCCAGACCGTTATTTCTCGTGCCCGGAGCCGCTTTTGGACGCCCTGACGTCTATGTAAGGTTCGCTGCTACGAGTTTTTGAACTGTCTCCAGCGTGTCAATTTCATTGGGCTTCTTGTCTGGCCTCAGTCTCAAAATCCTGGGAAAGCGAAGGGCATAGCCGCTCTTGTGTCTTTTCGATTCCTGAACACGATCAAAAGTAACCTCAATCACCAGCTCGGGTTTCACCAGGCGCACTCTTCCATGAGCGAATTCCCGGATCGTGTTGCGCGTAAACCATTCCGTCATTTCGGCTAACTCCACATCAGTCAGCCCAGAATAAGCCTTGCCGATGTTGAGTAATTCATCGTCTTCTTCCGAACGACGAACCGCAAAGGTGTAGTCGGAGAGCAGGTTTCTGCGTTTGCCATGTCCGACTTCGACAGCGGTGACAACGACATCGAGAGTGGCGATTGCACGTTTTAGTTTCAGCCATTCGCGCCCACGTCTTCCGGGTTTGTACGAAGACGCCGGACTCTTAATCATCAGCCCTTCATTTCCACGAGCCCGAGCGTCGTTGAATTCCTGGTCCAGAGCGGCAACCTCGGTAAAGCGTTTGGCGACGGAAGCTCTGACGATGCCCTGCCGGGAGATCAACTCCTCCATGATCTTTCGACGCTCTTCGAGGGGTTCGTCCGTCAATACTCGCCCGGACGCATACAACAGATCGTAGGCCACAAGAATCACCGGCACCTCGGCCAACAGATCTTCGCCAATGGTTTTTCTTCCGAGTCGTTTTTGCAGTTCGCTGAACGGCAGAATTCGTTCGTCACGCGCAGGCACAATTTCGCCATCGATAACAGCGTCCATTTTTAGATCGCTGAGTGGCAAAACCAATTCGGGAAAACGGTGAGTGATCTCATCCATGGTGCGGGAGTAGATAGCCACGCGTCCGTCTTTTGTATGTGCTTGGGCGCGAATTCCATCGAACTTGTCTTCAACGAAAAACTCTTCGGGCATAGTACGGGCGATGTCTGCAAAATCGGCAGCGGGCGTTGCGAGCATGAACTTGATGGGATGAAACAGACGCATGTTGACGTCCTGAAGGTCGTTTGCCCTGGCCCGAATAGCAGTTTCACCGATATCTCCAAGAAGCATGTTTACCTGCGCTACAGTTGCCAACGACCGCTCGAAGGCCCGCGCAATTGCATCTTCAACGAGTCCTTCTCTAAGTCCGATTCGCAGGTCTCCTGCTAACAACTTGATCAGGTACTTGGCTTCGAGTGGCGTAGCATGACTCAGCACGACCGTTAACAGTGCGGTCTTGTTCTTGATTCCGCGAGTTTCACTCAGGCGTGTGATGATGGATTCTGTTTCGACCAGACTTATTGTCGGCTGGTGGAAGTTTTGCGCTTGCTTAATGGCTTCGTGTGCAGCTTCACCGGCATCCCCGAGACGAACATAAATGGGGCCGAGCGCTTCGAAACTTAAACCCGTCGCCGCGCTCAAGGCAGTAGTAATGATGCTGCCACCCACGTTGGTGGTCCGCGCATCGTTCTGAGCAAATTGATGGCCTGCAAAGTAACGAGCAGCACGCCCCAGATCAGCATCGCCTAGCTGCTTGAGATAGTTTCCTACCAATGCGGTTTTCTCGAGCTTCTTTGTTGTGGAGGCTACCTGCTCCGCCACCTCAGCAAATTGCTGGAGAGAACTTGGAGCGTCGTCGACGGATGTGATAGTTGCAGAGCCGTTTTCAACTGAACCCGTCATAAGTCGCCTTTCACTCCTTCCCAGGAAGCAAAATCCTCCCTAAGCTGGCCACCTTTGACATTCGTTTGCTAAAGGTGCGGGACTGCCAGGCAAGTGTCAAGTAATCAAAAAGAACCAAGAGGCATCGAATATTCAGACGGGCTACGCTGACGCAAGCGGGTCTGCGGGCAGCTTCCACCTTCTGGTTTGTCAGGCTGCGGGTTACAATCGCTCCAGCTTGAAGTGGAGTTTACTCAGGGACAAGTTGAAAGGTTAAGAAAGTGTTTTTACTGATTCTCGAGTCGCTTGGCAGTACCGAGTTACTCTTCATCCTGATAATGGCGCTGATTTTCTTCGGTCCGCGGAAGCTTCCGCAACTCAGTCGTTCGCTGGGAAAAAGTCTGGCGGAGTTTCGCAGGGCCTCGGAAGACTTCAAGCGCACTTGGGAGAAAGAAGTCAATCTCGAAGAGTTTGATCTTGCCAAAGACATAAACATGGAAGGACCGAGCACCGCAGACTATGGGTCTGTTGCCAACCAGGGCAGGACTGATGAGAACTCTGGGAACAATGATGGACCGGCGAGGTCTCTACAACCGCCGATGATTGAAGCCGTTACGCCGGAACAGGCAATAGCTCGCCACCCGACTGGAGCAAGCGCATTTCCCACGCCTGACAAAACTAATTCGGGATCTGACCGAAATGATTTTGAGGGTATGACCGAGGAGGCTAAAGCCTCGCCCAAGCACGAGTGGTTGTAAGTTGATCAGCCGAAGATAATTATTGATGTCGACGTTTCTAAGAGCAGTCGGAACAGGAAAGGGCAAGGAAGAAGAACTCGGCGGCCAGATGTCCTTCCTCGAACATCTGGACGAGCTAAGAAGCCGACTAATTCGTTCGCTTGCGTTTGTATTTCTCGCAACCACTGTTTGCTGGTTTGTATCCGATCGCATCTACCGGTTTCTTGCGGTTCCGGTTGAACGTGCTCTTGCCGAAGCGCAAAGACGTCAGGTGCCGATTAACGGATTGACCGGTAACGAGAGAATCCTGCCATTGACCTCGGTTAAGGAAAACGACGTCGGCCGCTACATCTTTCCTGAAGAAACGAAATTTGGAAGCAGCGTCATTCCCGCCGGAGTTTCAGTCACGGCGCGCGCCGCAAAAGATGCCCAGGGAGTGCTGGGACTCTTCACGGATGAACCGATCTATGCCGGGTCTACCATCATCCCTAAAGGCGTGCGCCTTCCGGTTGACTTTAACGTCTTGCCGGACGCAATTACCGGCGTTAACGACAAGCTCATCGTCACCAGCGCAATTGAGCCGTTTTCCCTTTACGTAAAGGTTTCGCTTTACGCCGCAATCTGCCTTTCCGTGCCTTTTCTGTTGTGGCAAATCTGGGCCTTTGTTTCGCCGGGTTTATATCCGCACGAACGCGCATACGTCACACCTTTCATTGCCCTGTCGTCGATCTCGTTTCTCCTTGGCGCAATATTCGCGTACAAGATAATTTTTCCGCCGGCGGCGAAATACTTGCTCGGATTGGGCCAGGATTTCAGGTTGTTGTTGAAAGCAGACGACTATTTCGACTTCATCATCATTGTGATGTTGGGCATGGGAATAGTTTTTCAGATGCCTGCTATTACTTATGTGCTGGCGCGAATCGGGCTGGTCACTGCAAGATTCCTGGTAAAGATTTGGAAAACGTCGCTAATCGTAATCCTGATTGCGGCGGCCGTTCTCTCTCCCACTAACGACATTCCCAACATGCTCTTATTTGCCGCGCCGATGATTGCTCTTTACGTAGTGTCGATATTTGTGGCTTGGATATTTAGCCGTCCCAGAACGACCGTTTGACGTGATTAACCGACCTTAAACCTGAGATCCCAATTTCGCACCTTAAATCTCAAATCTCCGGCTCTCAAAAGGCAACTTTTGGCCGCATTTGTGGCATCTTGACTGTGTTCTCAGGGAGACCTAGAATCCTTTAGTTTCCGCGTTCGGGTCCGAATTGCGTGTTTCGCATCAGTTCCATACAAAGTCTTATCTGCGTTGCTTAGGAGTTTAGTTATGTCTTATCAGAAAGCCGCCGTTCGCCTGGCCATTTTCTCCCTCGTTCTACTTGCTGCGAGCTTGTCTGGCTTCGCGCAAGACCCTCAGCAAAGCCAGCAGGATCCGATGGACAAACCACGCAAGGTGAAGCCGGAACTTAAAAAGGCCTACAAAGACTGGCTGGAGAAGGACGTCACTTACATCATTACGGACGAAGAGCGAAAGGCTTTCAAGAAACTTGCAACCGATGACGAACGGGAAAAATTTATTGAGGAATTCTGGCGCCGTCGCGATCCCGATCCGGATACTGATGAGAATGAATTCAAAGAGGAATACTACGAGCGCATTGCCTATGCCAATGAGCACTTTGCCTCGGGAATACCGGGTTGGAAATCGGATCGCGGACGAATCTGGATCATGTACGGCAAACCCGACGAGCGCGAGACTCACCCGATGGGAGGCAGCTACGATCGCCCTTCCTACGAAGGTGGTGGTAACACGTCGACCTATCCGTTCGAAGTCTGGTTCTATCGTTATATTGCCGGAGTAGGTTCTGGCGTGGAGATCGAGTTTGTCGATCCTACCGGTAGCGGCGAGTATCGCATCGCACGCAATCCCAACGAGAAGGACGCGATGCTGATGATTCCGGGAGCGGGACTGACACTCTCAGAACAGCTCGGCCTCTCCAGCAAAGCTGATCGAATCTCCGGCCTTGGCAGTGTCGGAATGTCAAATTATTCGCGTGAACAAGATAGCCCATTCTCCCGTTTGCAGTTGCTCGCCGACCTCAGTCGTCCGCCGCAAGTAAAGTTTAACGACCTGGCCTCGGCGGTCAACACGGGAGTCATTGAAGAGAATCCGCTCAACTTCGACATTCGCGTCGACTTCTTCCGACAATCAGACGAGCGTGTCATCACCGCGCTGACGATTCAGACGTCGAACAAGGATCTGGTTTTCCAGGACAGTGGTGGCTTGCAACAGGCACGAATCAATATCTTTGGACGAATCACCTCAGTTGCCGGACGGCGTGCCGGCGTGTTTGAAGATCCGGTAATCACCACGGCGACAACCGAGGAGCTGAATGAAGCGAAGGACCGCAAGTCTGCTTACCAGAAAGCTGTTGCTCTCTCTCCAGGAACTTACAAGGTAGATGTCATTGTCCGCGATGTCGCCTCCGGAGCCACTGGCGTACGCCATGTCGGTTTCACCGTTCCCAGATACGATCCGCAGAAACTCTCGACCTCTACACTGGTACTGGCTGCCAAGTTGGAGAGCCTGGTTGATCAACCCGCAGTCGGACAATTCGTAATCGGCCAAACTAAAGTTATTCCGAACGTTTCCGGCATTTACCATCGCGGGCAACCCGTGGGTGTCTATCTGCAGGTTTACAACGCCGGGATTGATCAGACGACTCTGCGCCCCTCAGTTGATGTGGAGTACACGTTATTGAAAGATGGCAAGGAGCTTGGCAAACAGGCGGAGGATTGGCGCGGCATGAGCGACTCAGGCCAACGTCTGACGCTGGCTCGGCTCATCGATACGCGAGGATTAACTCCGGGTGAATACGAGTTGGCGATTCGCATTCGCGATCGCGTCTCGGGCCAGGCACTTGCGCCCGCCGCCAAGTTTACAGTGGTGCAGTAAGAACGGGTGAATGGTAAATGGTGAATGGTAACCAGACCATTTACCATTTACCATTCACTATTTACCTCCCCGATAAGTGGCTCTAACCGTTTCCAGCTTCGTGTTTCCCTGAACTGAATTTCCGCGGGCGTCGACGACGTCGACTTCAAATCCTGGAAATGAATGCCGAAACCTCGTTGTCTTCCAGGTTTCCACCGTAATGTCGTTGTCAGCAGCGCGATGGTAGACATACTGCGGTAGTCCAGCGCGATCCCCTCGCACATCCTTTCCACCCAGGTGAAGGATACGCACGCGAAACCCTTCAATCCGCCTTATCTTACGCTCAACGTTTTCAACGGAAGACATTGCTATCCCTTTGGATCACCTAGGGCTCATTGCACTGTGGATGAAGTCGGCGACCGTATCCAGGTACCTATCACCAACGGAACCGAATACATTGTGGCCCGCCCCGGGAAAAATCAACAACTTCTTTGGCTCATTTGCGGCGGCAAACAAAGCTCTACCATGGTCCGTAGGAATTGTCGGGTCCGGATCGCCATGGGTAATCAAAACCGGGCAGTGTACTAAAGACAACTTGCGTGCTGAGTCGAAACGGTTCTTCGCGAGGAAATGCAGTTTGCGCGGAAGCCAGGGTAGCGCAGCGGCAGCCATATCGCTTGCAGAGCTCGGCCCTGATTCCAGGATGATCGCAGCACACTCGCGACGCGACGCCAGGTCAGCAACGGCAGCTGTTCCGAGTGATTGACCATAAAGCACTATCGCATGTGGCGGCACGGCCCGCTCCTTCGAGATGTATTGATACGCCGCATCGGCATCAGCATACAATCCTTGCTCATCTTCAAGCTCACCATCACTGCGGCCGTAACCTCGATAGTCAAAGACGAGAGTATTAAAGCCTCTCATCGCAAGACGCTCACCAATCCACCCCAAGTTGGTCACGTTCCCGCCGTTGCCGTGGAAATAGATGATAGTCGCCTGGGGAGATTTCGCGCCGGATTGAAAAAACCAGCCGTGCAAACGGTGCCCATCGGCGGTACCAAACCAAACATCATCAGCGCCAGCGGGCAGGACCCAGACGTCGCCAGGTTTGTAAGCGTCGGGGTGGAAGGCAATGGCGCGTTCAATTCTCCGCAAGCCAAGAAAAAGGAGGAACGCGAGAAGAATCAAACAAACAAATGACACCATAAGCGCCTTGCGTAAGGAAACACGCCAATGCCCGGAACCATGTCCGCGCAATTCTGTTACTCCGTCTCGCATGTAGCCAAGGTAAGTCAGTCAGACACTACAAGAAGAATAACAACGAGTATTGCGTCAAGTGCAGGCCAGTAGCGACGGATGTTAAGATAACTGCTAATGAACGAACGTGTGAATCTCGCAGGATTCTCCAGCGCGGAACTGGTCCAATTTGTTGAGACACTCGGTTTACCGGCATACCGGGGGCGGCAGATTTTTGCAGCGCTCCAGCATCGGCGTCTGCAGACTTTCGATAACATGACCGATCTGCCAAAAACCCTGCGCGAGAGTTTGAACGAAACGGCGACAGCCTCCACGCTTACCGTCGAATCACGTTACTTGTCAGTCGACGGAACGCGGCGCTTCCTGATGAAGACCCACGACAATCTTCCGGTTGAGATGGTCTTTATCCCCGAAGAACATCGCGACACGATCTGCTTCTCGTCGCAATCCGGATGTCCGCTCCAATGTACGTTCTGTCTTACTGCGCAATTGGGCTTGCTTCGCTCACTAACGCCGGGAGAAATTGTTGAGCAGATAATCATTGCGCTCAACGATGCCTGCGGAATTGGCGAAAAGCCTCGTCGCGGCATCAACCTGGTCGGAATGGGCGCTGGTGAACCATTTCTCAATTTCGATTCTCTCATGAAGGCTGTGCGGATCATGGCCGACCCGCAGGGTTTGTTCATCGTGCCACATCGTATAACGGTTTCAACTGCCGGAGTGGTACCGCGCATTCGCGAGCTTGCCACAGTTCCTGATCGACCCAACCTGGCGATATCACTGGCCGCCCCGACAGACGACTTGCGCGATGAGCTGATGCCGATCAATAAAAAATGGCCGCTAGAAGAATTGCTGGGGGCTTGTAAGGAGTTTGAAGGAACACTCAGCGCGGGGGAAAAAATGACGTTTGAGTACGTGATGCTCGACGGCGTTAACGATTCCAATGAGCAGGCGCGTCAACTCGCAAACCTTCTCAATCGACACGATCTTCATGCGCGTGTGAATTTGATTCCGCACAATCCAGCGGAACCACTACCTTACCAGCCATCTCCGGCGACCCGGGTTGAGATGTTCAAATCGATTCTCGAGTCGAAAGGCATTCACGCCTTTGTTCGCCGGCCACGAGGCCGAGATATCTTTGCCGCGTGTGGCCAACTTGCCGCCGTCACTCAAAATGTAGGTCTACCCATACTGAAATCTGAAATCTCAGATGTGAGATCTGCTTGAAGCAACTTTGACTATTCCGAGAGTATCTCAGCACGTAACTACTATGCGATTCTTATTTCAATTGACTCTTACAGCCGCGTTTCTCCTCGTGCCTGCGAATTTCTTCTGCACACCCGCGCCACAGTCGCCGCCGAATATACCGGTCAATGGCTCGCTAGCGTCAAACAAGACACAGCGAGGGCGCGCGGTGAGGGGAACAATCGTCATGGACATTCCTTCGGGCTATCATGCCAACTCCAACCGCCCGCTGGAAAAGTTTCTGATTGCCACACAACTCAAGATAGAGGGTCCCAGGGGAATTCGCGTGGGGCCGATACTCTATCCTCGCGCTGTGCTGCGATCGCTAAAGTTTTCAAAAAGCAAAGTCTCCGTTTTCGAGGGCCGCACCACGATGCGTTTTAGCGTAACAGTACCCAGGAATTTCGCCGAAAAATCTGCGGAACTAAAAGCGCGGTTGAGATTTCAGAGCTGCAACGACGACCTCTGCTTCCCGCCGCAGACCCGCGAGGTTAAGTTGTATCTAAATGTGGAATAGCTGGCGAGGGAGGAAGGATGAAGAATGAAGAAAGGAAGAGCGGAAAAGCATTTTTCATATCACATTTTTCATTTGTCATTTTTCATTGGCCCTTTGCATTCGGCATTCTGCAATTGCCAGAATCGCTCCGTTCGAAATGGCAAATGAGATATGACAAATGTGATATGAAAAATGCTTTTCTGTCATCTTTCATCCTTCATCCTTCATCCTTTCTTATTATGACTCCTGAACGATGGCAAAAGGTTGAGGACCTGTTGCACGGTGCGCTTGATCGCCCGGCGCATGAGCGTGCCTCATTTCTCAACGACGCCTGCGCGGGCGACCCGCAGTTGAAAGATGAGGCAACTTCACTGATTGAGGCTTACGACGAAGCGGGTGACTTCATCGAGCAATCAGCCCTGGCGCAAGACGCACGGGTTTTGGTTGCCGACTCCGATAGCAAGATCGGATGCTCCATCGGAGTTTACCGGATTATTGAGCGTCTGGGCGTGGGCGGAATGGGCGAAGTTTATCTTGCCGAGGATGCGCGGCTTGACCGCCTGGTCGCTTTGAAAATTTTGCCGGCTTACTTTGCTTCCGACGACAGCCGCCTACGGCGCTTTCAAAGAGAAGCGCGCGCCGCGTCGGCCCTGAACCATCCGAACATCCTCACGATTCACGAAGTGGGAGAGAGTGACGACATCTATTTTATCGCCACCGAGTTTATTGATGGGCAAACGATTCGGGAGTTGGCCGAGAGGCAAGCGCTGAAGCTTGGTGAGGTTTTGGATATCGGTGAACAGATTGCTTCGGGACTCGCCGCCGCGCATGCTGCGGGTATCGTTCATCGCGACATCAAGCCCGAGAACATCATGAGGCGAACCGATGGTCTGGTAAAGATTCTGGACTTCGGCATTGCCAAACTGATGGAGCCCGATAATCTCGCAAACGTGGGTGAAGCCCACCGAGACGCAAGGACGCGTACCGAAGCAGGACTGGTAATGGGAACCGTCAGCTACATGTCGCCTGAGCAGGCGCGTGCCCTTCCAGTCGACGAACGCACCGATATTTGGAGCCTGGGCGTGGTGCTTTATGAAATGTTGGCCGGGCGACTGCCGTTTACGGGCACTACTCGCATGGACACGATGGTTGCCATTCTCGATCGAGAACCCGCGCCGCTTTGCCAGATTGACACTCAGTTTTCAGAGTCATTTCCATTGCAACGGATCGTCAGCAAATGTTTGCGCAAGGAAATGATTGACCGCTACGGCTCGGCCACTGAATTACTCTCGGATTTGAGAAGTGCCAGAGAACAATTAAACAGTGGTTTATCGCACCCCGCACAGTTAGTGGTCAGGGCAAAGACCGCTCAAAGTCCCGTACGATTCTCATCATCGCGTTCCGGGTGGGCCGCTCTTGGCGCAGTTTTATTGTTGATAGCAACGCTGACTGGAACCATGCTTTACAGGCGTTCGGAATTGCAGCGGCGCTCTAGTCTTTCGATCGGACCTGTGACGACGAAACTTTATTCGCAAATGAGTGAGGCGGAACGTCTCAACTTCGTTGATGTGCAAGAGCAACGAATTTCAACGATGATGGGCGACCGTCCCTTGAAGCTTAACGAAGATGCTGTGCGAGTAATCAAGGGCTACGTAGATCAACTTGCCGCCGGCAATAGCCCCTCAGCCAATCCGCGTTCAAGGAGCATGAACGAAGTCTACGCCCGAGCGCAGCTATACGTTCCGCTAATCGCTCGTTCGTTTGCAGAGCGCAAGGTCCCGATCATTATCGGCATCTACTTGCCGGTCATCGAGTCGGCGTATCAGGACTGTTATGAAAACAGTATTGGAGCGAAGGGCCTGTTTCAGTTTTTGCCGCAGACGGCGGAATCCTATGGAGTTTCGCGCCAGGAAATGTGTGATGCGGAAAAGATGACGCCTGCCGCGGCCCATTACATCGCGGATCGCATGGCCGAACTGGGTGAGGACTCGCAAAGCGTGACTCTGGTGTTGCTCAGTTACAATCGCGGCCCGGAATGGGTGCGGAACACCTTGCGCGAGTTGAGAGGTACCAAGGACTACGAGAGAAATTTCTGGACACTCTTTGCCAACCGGGAAAAACTCGATGATACGTTCCGCAACGAGAACGCGGGATACGTCCCAAGCTTCTTTGCCGCCGCCATCATCGGAGAGAATCCCCAGACTTTTGGACTACCGCAAGCGCCTTTGTCGACTCTGGCAGGAGAAGGCGGGAGGCAGTAGGCAGAAAGCAGAAGGCAGAAGGCAGTAGGCAGTGGGCAGAAGGACAGATTTTCCATTTGACATTTGACATTTGTCATTTTCCATTTGCCATCCAGTTGGCGAATTCTCAAACTCGAATTCTATAAAATGACAAATGAGAAATGTGATATAATGTGATATGACAAATGGAAAATCTGTCCTTCTGCCTACTGCCTACTGCTTTCTGCTCTTAGCGTTCGATGAGCATGTCGTCACTTGTAAGAGCGTCGGCGACTGTTGCAGCCACCGCTGGACGCATCGTGTTGATGGCCTGCTCGGCTGACAAAATTCCGGCGACACGCATCTTAAACTCGTCGGCATTGCTCGCGTTGTGAAGCGCCTCTTCCATCGAGATAAGTCCCGCCTGAACAAGTTGAAACAGCGACTGATCAAAAGTCTGCATGCCATACTGCGACGAGCCCGCGGCAATTGCCTCACGAATCATATAAGTCTTTTCTTCGTTGACAATGTAATCGCGAATTAGGGCAGTTGAGACCATCACTTCAATCGCGGGCACGCGACCGGAGCCCTTCGCGGCGCGAACCAGCCTCATGGAGACAACGGCTTTGAGAATGCCGGCGAGCTGAATGCGTACCGACTTTTGTTGGTGCGATGGGAAGGACGACACGATTCGCATGACGGTTTCCGTCGCATCCAGCGTGTGGAGCGTCGAGAGCACCAGGTGACCCGTTTCGGCCGCGGTCAGCGCCGTTTCAATAGTCTCGTAATCGCGCATTTCGCCGACGAGTATTACGTCAGGATCTTGGCGCAAGGCCCCGCGCAACGCTTCAGCGAAGGATCTGGTATCAACGTCGACTTCACGTTGCGTCACAAACGACAACTTGTCGCGATGCAGAAACTCGATTGGATCTTCAATAGTGACGATGTGTCCGCTGCGATTCGCATTTATTCGGTCGATCATCGCTGCCAGCGTGGTGGATTTACCGGAACCGGTCGATCCCGTAACAAGAATCAGGCCGCGACGTTCCTCTGTGATGCGATTGATTACCGGAGGCAGGCCCAGCTCTGCTGAGCTTCTTGTCTTGTCCGGGATTACACGCAGGACGATGCTAACGGTGCCTCGTTGTTGAAAGATATTCGCGCGAAATCGGCCCAGACCGTTGACCCCATAGCCGATGTCACATTCGGAAGCGTCCTTAAACCGCTGCTTCTGTCGATTCGACATCATGGAGAAGGCCATGTCTAGAGTGTCCTCTGGCCTCAGCCGGGGAGCGTCGGCGATAGGGCGAAGTTCGCCTGCCAGGCGCATAAAGGGGAAGGAGCCGACTTTCAGGTGCAGGTCGGAGGCGCCATGACTGGCCGCAACTCTCAAGAGATCGTCAATTTTTAAGGGCATAAAGGCAAGAACCTTTCAAGATTCAACACAGGAGGTAAACGATGCATTGCTTTTTGCGCCGGAAGGAGCGCTGGGGTTTGCATGCGGGTTGCATCACCGGAACCGCTGGTAATGCACTTGCAAATATAGCCTGTTGAACCATGTAGCGTCAATGTTTAACCTTTCGGCCAGAGCCGTATTTTGATTAGGTTTTCGGGGCGTTCCTCCGGGGAGCCCCGGCGCGGGTCAAAAAAGGCCACTTACGGAGAGGCGACTCCTCGAGAAATCAGGACACTACTTGTCTTCAGGCATTGATTAATGGGCAAAAGAAAGCAGCGAGCAAACTGCTCGCTGCTATGTGTTTCAGAGGAAAAGTTGGCGCTTACTCGGTTGCGGTAACCGCCTGAAACTTCATCACCGGCTCGGTTGGCTGGTTACTGACACTCACATCCGTAGCTTTTTCTGCTTCGAAGCCATTGTTGCCTGGTTGTGCGCTCTTGGCCGCGTTCACGTAGGTGAGCCACTTACCCGGGGCTTTTCGTTCTCCCTTGGTTATTTCAAAAAAGACTTTCTGAATCTTTTCGGTTATCTCACCACGACCACCAGAGCCCACGGATATGCGATCGACCGACCGAATGGGCGTAATTTCGGCTGCGGTTCCGGAGAAGAAAAGTTCATCGGCGACATAAAGCGCGGCGCGCTGAATGGTTCGCTCTTTAACAGTAATTCCAAGCTCCTGACAGATTTGAATCACGCTGTCACGGGTAATACCCGGCAAAATAGACGACGACAGAGGCGGGGTTAAAACGACTTCATTGGTCACGACAAAAATGTTCTCGCCCGAACCTTCCGAGACGTAGCCGCGGTCATCCAGCGCAATACCTTCAGCAAAGCCATTTAGCAATGCCTCCATTTTGATTAGCTGGGAGTTCATGTAGTTGGCGCCGCTCTTAGCCATCGCCGGCATTGAGTTTGCTGTCAGCCGATTCCAGGTTGAGACGCAAACGTCCACACCTTTTTCGATCGCTTCGTCCCCGAGATATTTGCCCCAGTCCCACGCTCCGATGTAACAGGCAAGCGGGTTGGGAAAGGGATTAACTCCAAAAGCAGGTCGCTCTTCATCGAGACTACGGAAAAGAATGGGCCGGATGTAGCACTGGTCCAAACCGCTGCGAGCCACTAACTCGACCGACGCCTCGCACAACTCATCCAGTTTCCAGGTGTGATCCATGCGATAGATTTTTGCCGAATTTAGGAAGCGCTGCATGTGTTCCTGGAGACGAAAAACCGCAGGCCCTTGTTTGGTCGCATAACAACGAATGCCCTCAAAGATGCTTGAACCATAATGAAGAACATGCGACATCACGTGCACGCGGGCATCTTTCCACTTGATGAATTGACCATCGTGCCAAACGACGTCGCAGATGCGCGGAGTTGTCACATCTTTTGCTTTTCCTTCTCTTGAGAACATATTGTTCTACTCCTTCCAAACTCAATTTCGGGGAACGGGCGGGGTGGAAGCTCTACCTTCAAATCGTAGTGCAGAAACGTGCTTATTTAGGACCAATTCTACAGGAGACTTGCCCCTTTCAGAAAGTGTGCGACCGGTGTTTGTCCACTGCGGCGATCAGGAACATGGCACGATACAGTAAGTCCGTTTGCTTGGCAAGTTTGCGAACTGAGGCGCGCTTGATTCAACCGCGTTGGCAAAGTACCATCAAAAACGCTGCTGCAAATAGCAAAGACTGTTAATGACGCATGCTTTCCGGTGACGCTAAGACGTATCCACCGCGCGATTCATGTCAGCGCCCAGTTTGGGGGCCAATTCGCTGCCTGATCATAGTAATCCTAATTCTGCTTTCTGTTTTCTCCACCAATTGCCGCATGACTGAAAAGACTGAATCAACGACTCCCGCAAACCACAATCCGAACAAAGCCAACGACGCTAATGCGATTCATCGACGCGCAATCACCGTTGATATGCACGCCGACACTGCGCAGCGCCTGGTCGACGAACACGTGGACTTGGCCCAACGGCTTCCAGACGGGCACTTTGACTCCGTCCGCGCTCATGAGGGTGGACTCGATGCGCAATTCTTTTCCATTTGGGTCGAACCTGAACTTTACGGTGGGGGCGGACGGCGGGCGATTAAGCGTGCGGATGACCAGATCTCCGCTGTGCGCGAGCTGGCCGAAAAGCACCCCGAGATGTGGCAACTCGCAACCACGGCCGCGGACATCCGCCGCATTGCATCGCAAGACAAAATGGCGGCCTTAACTGGTCTCGAAGGTGGTTATGCGATTGATGAGAAGATCGAAAACGTCGACCGCTATTACAAGATGGGCGTGCGGTACATGTCACCTGCCTGGAGCGTCAGCACAAGCTGGGCTGGCTCTTCTGGAGATGAGACAGGCCGCACGCGTGGGTTGAATGATTTCGGCCGGGCAGTGATTCGCGAGATGAATCGGCTTGGCATGATGGTTGATGTCTCGCACGTTTCTGATCCTACGTTTTGGGACATCGTAAATGTATCGACCAAACCTGTGATCGCCACACATTCCGGTTGCCGCGCGATTGCCAATGTTCCCAGGAACCTTACAGACGACATGATTCGCGCGCTGGCGAAGACCGGAGGCATCGTAAACGTTATTTTCTATCCTGAACACCTGGAGCCGCGCTGGAGCGAAAAGAAGAAGAAAGTTGATGATGCGATCGCTTCCGAGGTCGAACGCGCTTCTGAAGCGGAGAAGGGCGATGCGGCGCATAAGAAAATCGCGCGCGATCGCGTGCGACGCGAAGAGTATGCACGGCAGTTGCCGCCCGTTACAGTTTCGCGACTGGTTGACCACATCGATCACGTTGTGAACCTGGTTGGCATCGATCACGTGGGAATCGGAACGGACTTCGATGGTGTTCAGGCGACTCTCAGTGATCTGGCTGATGTCTCGCAGTTGCCAAACCTCACTAGCGAGTTGTTGCGACGGGGATATTCCGAAGCAGAAATTGACAAGATTCTCGGCGGGAACATGCTTCGCGTGATGGACGAAGTCATGCGATAGTTCCGCGGCCCGCCGCTCCGCAAGCAGGCAGGGGCAGTCGGCAGGAGCAGTCGGCAGGAAAAAGACCGTGGGAACATCTAGCATAGGCTATGGCGCGAATCGCAAATGGAAAGCAACAAGAAGAAAATGGTTCCGAGAATCGGCTTCCATGCCCCAATCAAGGGAGGGTTGCACAAAGCGCTTATCGTCGCGAAGGAGATTGGCTGCGACACGGTCCAACTGTTCTCGCGCAATCCTCGTGGCTGGGCGGCGAAGCCTCTCACGCCCGCCGACGTTGCCTTATTTAGAAAAATACAACGCCAAACTAAACTCCGGCCAGTAGTCATTCATTGCAACTATCTCGTCAATCTCGCAGCTGCCGACGACCTGATACTCCAAAAGTCACGTGCTTCTTTTCGTGAGGAGATTGAGCGGGCAATCCTGCTTGGGGTGGACTACCTGGTTGTGCATCCGGGCAGCGCGCGCGGCGCCTGTGAAGCCGATGGAATTCGTACCTGCGCCGACAGTATTAAGTTTGCCAGCCGCAGGCTGAATCCTGGGAGGCTCCGCATCCTTCTGGAGAACACTGCGGGCCAGGGCGAATGTATTGGACACCGATTCGAGCATCTGCGACAGATCATGGATGCCTGCCCGAAGATTCCGCTGGGCGTTTGCATTGATACCGCACATGCGTTCACTGCCGGATACGACATTCGTGAGGAAGATGGTCTGGAGGCGCTGATTGACAAGCTCAAGAGTACAGTTGGCACCAAGAACGTTCGCGCGATCCACTTCAACGATTCTCGCGCCGCTTACAATTCGCGAGTCGATCGCCACTGGCATATCGGCGAAGGGCACATCGGCAGCGATGCGCTCCGCCGCGTGGCCCAGCATCCGAAACTCGCCCACGCCGCTTTCATCCTCGAAACACCTTATGACGATCCGCGAGCCGATTTGAAGAATTTGAACATGCTCCGCTCGTTCGTAGAAAATAGCTCCTTCTAGCCCTACCTTTGCGCTTAACTCCGCTAAGTTGAATCGACGCGTAGAAGTTTCACCTTTCCGTCCAATACGTTGACGTAACTACAATTTGTAACTACACTGCTTATGCGGTTTGAATGGGATGAAGCTAAGCGCCGATCCAATCTAAAGCGTTACGGTTTGGACTTTGCGGTGGTCGAAAAGGTCTTCGCAGGCGACCTGTTGACTTTTTTGGATGATCGCTTCGATTACGGCGAAACTCGCTTCCTCACTTTTGGCATGCTGAACGGAGAAGTCCTTGCTATTGCTCACACTGAAACGGAGGAGGTTGTTAGGATAATATCGGTCAGAAAGGCACTTAAGAATGAGGAAGAGATCTACTACAAAGAAATCAGAGGCTGATCAGACGGATTGGAAACGGATCCATGCTCTGAAGGACGAAGACATAGACTTGTCCGAGATTCCAGAAGTAACTCCTGAAATGTTCGCCCGTGCATTCCGTCGGCGAAACTTCAAGCCCATACCGCGCAAGAAGCAGCTGACCCTCAGAGTGGATAGCGACGTTGTTGATTGGTACAAAAGTCAAGGACCCGGATATCAGACCAGGATAAACTCTCTATTGCGCGCCTATATGGAAGAACATCTGCGACATCCCGCATAATTTGCCACAGCACTACTTTCTTCCCATCAATCAAACGCTGGACAGCTTGCGGTCCCTTCACTAAAATAGTCGCATGATGACGGTTCGACATAAGCCACTGACCAAACTCCTCCTAGCGGTGCCGCTTCTGCGACGCGCCTTCTGATGCGCGCCTTAGTGGAGCGGCGGATTTCTACTCAACAGGCAAAAGATTCGGGACGCGCAGTAGCGTTGCATCGCAAACTAACAGTTTGCTTTACAAATACTGACAACCGCGCTTTGTGCGTTCATCAGAATTCGTGTTAAGTGTAGGTACTGTTAGGACAAGAAGAGATATGGACGAAAAATACTTCCCGGAAAACATAGAGAACAAGTGGCAGCAACACTGGGAACAGACAAAGGCCTTTCAGGCGACTGAAGAAGACCCACGCTCTAAGTTTTATTGCCTCGAGATGTTGCCTTACCCGTCAGGTTTTCTGCACATGGGGCACGTGCGCAACTACTCCATCGGTGATGCGCTGGCCTGGTACAAACGTCTTCAGGGCTTCAACGTGCTGCACCCGATTGGCTGGGACAGCTTCGGACAGCCTGCCGAGCAGGCTGCAATAAAGCGTGGAGTCAACCCGCGTGACTGGACGGAAGAAAACATCGAACACATGCGCGGTCAGCTGAAGCGGCTCGGCATCAGCTACGACTGGTCGCGCGAAATTGCCGCGCATCGCCCGGACTATTACAAGTGGGACCAATGGTTCTTCCTGAAAATGTATGAGCGGGGCCTGGCTTATAAAAAGAAATCACCGGTGAATTGGTGCCCGAAAGAGAGCACGGTCCTTTCGAACGAACAGTCGTCGGGAGGAGTGTGTTGGCGCTGTGGCTCCGAGGTCGAGAAACGCGATCTCGAACAGTGGTTCCTGCGTATAACGGAATACGCGGAACAGCTGGTCGAGGACATCAAACAGATCGAAGATAGCTGGCCGGAAAAGGTGCTCAAGCGTCAGCGTGACTGGGTTGGCCGCAGCGAAGGTGCGTTTATCGACTTCGCCGTAAAAGGCAGCGACAAAAAGATTCGGGTTTTCACCACGCGCATTGACACGATATTCGGCGCCACCGCTGTTGTGCTTTCAGCAGAGCATCCCCTCATTGATGAACTTCTGGAAGAGTCCGCTTTGAAAAATGAGGTGATGGCGTTTGCCGAAAAGGTGAAGGCAGAAAAGGCGGCGCGAGTGCGCGCCACCGAGGAAGAGGAGAATAAGGAAGGAATCAACACTGGCGTTCTGGCAATCAATCCATTCAGCGGCGAGGCCATTCCCATCTGGGTGGCAAACTACGTGCTGATGGACTATGGCACGGGCGCGGTCATGAGCGTTCCGGCGCATGACGAGCGCGATTTCGAGTTCGCGCAAAAATACTCACTGGCAATCCGCCGGGTGATCGAGCGGATCTCACACAATCAGGAGTCAATCGTTCATGATCCTCTGAGCGAGGATCAGTCCATCGCGATGCCACACGCTTTCACTGAATACGGCATCTTGGTGAACTCTGGAGATTGGAGCGGCAGACTTTCTCAAGATGCGATTGTGGCAATGGCGAAGTACGCTCAAGAGAACTTCTTCGGCCAACCTGCTGTTACGTACCGCATCCGCGACTGGGGAGTTTCGCGGCAGCGCTTTTGGGGTGCTCCAGTTCCTATTATCTACTGCGACGAGTGTGGAATGATGCCGGTACCTGAAAAGGATTTGCCTGTCCGGTTACCGGAACGCGCGGAGTTTACGGGCTCGGGAGAATCTCCGCTGGCCGGCGTGGCCGAGTTCGTAAATACAACCTGTCCGAAGTGTGGCGGCGCGGCAAAGCGGGATACCGACACGATGGATACGTTTGTCGATTCGTCCTGGTATTTCTTCCGTTATTGCGACCCGCGTAATGAGTTGGAGCCGTTTGATCCGGCGATCGCCACGCAGTGGACGCCGGTGGAACAATACATCGGCGGTGACTCGCATGCCGTCATGCACCTCATTTACACGCGCTTTTGGAACAAGTTTATGCGCGATATCGGCCTCACTTCTTTTGACGAGCCGGTAAAGAGACTGCTGACGCAGGGAATGGTTACGAATCGCATTGAGGGAACTGACGAGTGGAAGGCCATGTCAAAGAGTCTCGGAAATGGTGTCGACCCTGACGAGATGATTGCGGCTTTTGGCGCCGACGCTACCCGTTTGTTTGTTCTCTTTGCCGCGCCGGTCGAAAACGAGCTGCGTTGGTCCGAGACGGGGATTGAAGGTGCCGTCAGATTTCTGCGACGCGTTTACACGATGGTTTGGCGTTGGCAGGACCGGTTGTCGAACAACGGAACTGCACCGACGGTTGGAGAGTTGAGCCCGGCAGCACGAGCGTTAAGGCGCAAGACTCACCAGACGATTGCGAAGGTCACCAGCGACTTTGAAGAGCTGCACTTGAACACGATCGTGGCCGCATTGATGGAGTTGTTCAATGAGCTCAGCGACTTCAATGCCGATCCTGGCACAGCCTCACAGAATGACGTTTCTGCTGTGCATGAGGCATTGGAAAGTTTGGTGCTCATGCTTGCCCCCTTTGCACCACACATCGCCGAGGAAATGTGGGCGAATTTGGGGCATCAGGGCGGACTGTTGAATTCGGCCCGCTGGCCGCAGGCCGATCCCGAGTTGGCCCGCCGAGAGGAATTGGAAATCCCGATTCAAGTAAACGGCAAGCTGCGTTCCAGGGTTTTGGCATCGCCGGATGTCACTGAAGAACAACTGCGGACGGCGGCCCTTAATGACGAGAAGATTCGCAGCCTGATTGACGGACACGAGGTTGTTAAAGTTATCGTTGTGCCTCAGCGCTTAGTCAATGTCGTAGTGCGTTAGATCGATGTTTCACTGAGGTCTTTGCTGATCTCAAAGCCTTGCTGAAGGGCCCCTTGTTGGTTGCTTGCTCCCCGCCCCAGCCGTTAGAATCTGCTAGTGACTGCCACCTTTGGGAGTTGTAGTTGCGGAATTCCTTCTTGCCGTCGTTCCGCGTGGTACCGGGCCAATAAATGAAAGAATGTCCAGCCTGTAGGCGTTGTTTCCCTGATGAAGTCAACCATTGTCCGCAGGACGGCGATGCCACAACACCATCGCTGAGCGGCGAGCCCATCCTCGATGCGCGCTACCAGCTAGAGAGACGATTGGGCCAAGGCGGGATGGGAGTTGTTTTTCAAGCTCGACATATCTTTCTCAAGACCTCTCACGCCATCAAAGTGATTTTGCCGGACCTCGTCGGCAATGATCCCATGCTGGTCACTCGATTTCGACAGGAAGCTCTCGCCGCCGCCGCCATTCGTCATCAAAACATTATCGCGGTGACCGACTTTGGGGTGGTACGCGGCACGATGCCTTTCCTGGTAATGGAGTTTGTTAACGGAAAATCCCTTCAGGACATACTTGCCGAAGAAAAAGTAATGCCGCCGGAGCGTGCACTGGAATATGCCTGCGCCATCGGCGCGGGGGTCGGAGCGGCACATAAACAAAACATCGTACACCGCGATCTAAAGCCCTTGAATATTATGACGCAGACGGGGCAACCCATCGCTGAAGGTTTGAAGATCCTTGATTTTGGTTTGGCGAAGATAAAGTCGGGCGAATTGTTGGGTTCTTTTGTGCAGGCGAAAACCAGCGGAATGATGGGCTCGCCTTTTTACATGGCGCCGGAGCAGTGGTCAGACGACGAGCCGGACGCGCGCGCCGACATCTACAGTCTGGGAATAATTCTCTACCAGATGCTGGCGGGTGATGTTCCGTTCAAGGGTGCATCGATTCCCTCAATCATGAAGAAGCACCTCACGCAGCCCCCGCCAAGTTTCAAGTCAGTGGGCGTCGACGTCCCGCCACAGCTCGAGGCAGTTGTGCGTCATGCTCTGGAAAAGGACATCTCGGCGCGCACGCCGACGGTCGAGGTCTTTATCAAGGAGCTACGACAAGCAGTGGCTGCGGGGGGCTTGACGGTGCAGACCAGACGGGAGACTGGCCCAGTCACACCGGACGAAACTATCTACGCGCCTGCCTCAAGTACGGGCGAACAGCGAAAGCCAACGTCTGAAACAGCATTTGACCTCATGGACGGAACGATTAGCGCTTCGGGCGTGGGCGCTGAGGAACAAGCGAACCTCGCTGCGTCGCGTGAAGCGTATGACCTTGAGCAAAAGGAAAAGGAACGATTTGCTCGCGAAGAACTGACCCGCGAGTCTGAAGAGCGACGCAAGGGCGAAGAAGATAGGGAGCGCAAGCGAAAAGAACAAGAGGAACGGGTTCTCAAGGAACAGCGGGAGAGGGAAGAACGCGAGCGCCTGCAACGCGAACAGATTGAGCGAGTCGAACGTCAGGCGAGAGAACTCGAAGAACGCCTGGCCAGGCTGGCCACCAGCATGCCACCTCAAACTACTGTGATCGATACCGAGTCGACCCAGGTGCATCAGGGGGTCAGAGCGGAAACGGTTGGCAACAACAGTTTTCCAGACGCGGGTGCCACTCTTCGTAACAGCGTAGCTTCACCGTTAGTAGTCACAATTCCTCCACCGGCAAAAAGCAAAAAGTTGATCGTCGTGGCGGTTGTCCTGATGGTCTTGCTGGTCGGAGGAAGCATCGGCCTCTATCTCCTGATGCGGTCGAGAGCGACGACCGTAGCCAATAATGGAAAAACTCCGACACCAGCGCCTACGAGCGGAACCGAGGGACCAACGCGGCCAGATTTGATCGAGATTCCGGGTGGCACGTTTCAGATGGGCCGGAACGATGGACCACCACAGGAGCGTCCGGAACATACCGTAACGGTGCAGTCCTTTTTTATGGATCGAACGGAAGTCACCAATGCTGAGTACGCCGAGTTTGTGCGCAGCACAAATTACGAAGCGCCCGCCGAGTGGGTAAATGGAAAACCGCTGCCTGGTCAAGAACGATGGCCCGTTGGAAACGTCTCCGCAAAAGACGCGCAGGCTTTTGCTGCCTGGCGTTCACAGCGCGACGGGGTCACCTACCGACTGCCAACAGAGGAAGAATGGGAGTTTGCCGCCCGCAATGGCGGTCAGTACAGATCGTTCCCATGGGGCGATACCTTCGAGGAAAGACACGCCGTGGTGAAGAGCTTGACGCCCAGACCGGTCGGTTCCTATCCCGAAGGCAAGAATCGCTGGGGAGTTGTCGATCTGATCGGAAACGTTTCGGAGTGGACCTCTTCCAAGGCCTCTATTTATAGTGGCCAGGAGATACCCGCCGCAAACAGAGATTGGCTGATCCTGCGCGGCGGGTCATATGCAAGTGATCCAAACGATCCGCAGATACCTATCTCAGCTACTTATCGAGACTGGTTTAGTCCCACGCGGCGGCATCCAACTTTCGGTTTTCGTCTGGTTAGATCCGCTCAATAGGCTGCCAAAGCAAAACAAATCAGTTTTCGCGTATTAACCCGCAGGGTTCACCTTGACGAACCCTTTTGCGCTCCCTTTTGCATACTTTCTCTTTGTTGTGCGTTCTTATGCGGGCTTTTTTACGCCGGACCCGATCCAGGGTACGCGCGCGAGCCGACGGCTGAGACATCGCAAGTCCAGTGGCAATTGGCTCAATTTCCGCAAACTGAGCTACAATCCGCGACGGTTCAGTTAACCTTTTTGAAGTTGTTATCCGCCAATTTTGTCGCGTGTGGTTAATAATACATTCGCGAGTTTGACCTGGAGAGGATCGATGAGAGTTTCCTCGATTTTTCGTTCACTTCTAGCGTTCACTGTTGTTTCAGTGGCTTTATCGTTTGCAAGTTTCTGCGCGCTCGGACAAGACGTGGGCGCAGATGTCGGTGGGGGCGCCGGGATTTTTAGGCCAAAAAACCCTGAGGCGAAGAAACGCACCACCAGACCTGCGCCAATCGTTAGACGCGGCTCCGCGCGCTCATCGGGAGGTACAAGTGCAAGCGTCGCAGATCGGATTGAAGACTTATTGGACAAGGGAAATCAGTTTCGCGATGCGCGTCGTTTTGCTGAAGCTGAAGGGGCCTACCAGAACGTTCTGAAGCTAAAGTCTAACGATGGACGCGCGGCGTATGGTCTCGGCAACATCTATTCCGATCAGCAACGCTGGGAGGAAGCGGAGGTTGCCTACCGCAATGCTGCGCTGTGGAGCCCGTCCGATGTAGATGCGCTGGTCGCGTTGAGTGTGGTCCTGGTGCAACCACGTGCCGGCGCCGGCAATGCGAAACGTTTTGCCGACGCTGAAAGTTTTGCGCGCCGCGCAGTGCAGCTGCAACCGAAGAATGCGGTGGCCTGGGATCGCTTGGGAGTTGCCCTGCAGGCGCGCGGTTTGATAAACAGCGAGACCGAGAATGCTTACCGGCGTGCCGTAGAACTGGACCCGCAGTTTGCCGTCGGCTATGCCCATCTCGCGCGGGCCTTGAATCGATTGGGTCGGCAGAATGAGGCAACGCCCCTTTATGAAAAGGCGACGCAGTTAGCCAAGGATCCAGCGACATTGAATCTCATCGCTGAGTCGCTCCAGGCGGAACAGCAATGGCAAAACTCTGAACCCGTTTTGAAACGCGCACTCGAACTCGATGAGAAAAACCCGACCGCGCTCTATTTGATGGGCCGCATGCTCGTGGTATTCAAGCGATACCAGGAGTCGGAGCCCTACTTGAAACTTGCCACCGAAGTGAGTCCCCGTGCCTTTCAACCTTTCCATCTGCTGGGTCGTACCTACCTCGCACTGGATCGTTTTGACGAAGCAGAAATGACTTATGAGCGGGCTGCGCAGTTTGCATCACCCGGTGATCGAAAGCAGTTGGCTGGAATCTATGGTTTTGAAGGCGTAGGCGATGGCTATCTGAAAGCCAAGAATAAAGCTAGCGCCGCGCGTGCCTACAAAAGGGCTCTCGAGCTCGATCCCGCAAACAAGGAACTGGAACAGAAACTTGCTAAAGCGCAATAGTCAGCCGGCTCAGGGTATAACCCAGGATGCTCATGCGGGCCGCTCGAATGGGATAGCGTTCAGGTTGCTGGCTGGTTGGCAGCAAGCTAAGGCTTGGCCTCTAAACATAAGGAGTGGATCTCTCTCATGAAGCGTTGCCCGAACTGCAATCGTAGCTTCCCAGACGACAATCAGAAGTTCTGCACGGTAGATGGTAGCGCGCTAGTGAACGCTGACAAGCCTTTCGATCCCAACGCGACAATCCAAGGTACGTCAGCCAACGTGGCAACTCCTCCCCCGGAACCGCCGAAGGAGAAAGCTGCCAACAACCCACCCACTGATTTCGGGGCCACGATCGCCACTACCTCTCAGGCGCCAACTGTAGTCCTTCCCCGGAAGACTGGGCCCACTGGTGCTCCTACTTCTTCTAATTTGCCTCCGCCGACGACCTCCGCACCGCAGCAGCCGCCGGCAGGAGCAGTTCCCCCGCCGCAGTCGCAGGCACGCAGCGCGCAACAGGCAGGAACTCAGAGTGCGCCACCTACAAGACCGCAAAGTGCCGCATTACCGAGAACACAGAGCGCGCCTTTACCGTCGGTTCCCGCCGTCCAGAAGAAGAAATCAAAGCTTCCCTGGATCCTCGGCATCCTGGCAATACTCTTGGTCTTGGGTGCGGGCGCCCTGGTTGCCGCTTTTTTTCTGGTAGTCAAACCATGGCTTGACCAGAGGAACCGTCCGCGGCCCGCTATAGCAAGGCAAGCTCAGAATGAGAACGTAAACAAGAACACGAATACTGGCAGCCAGGAAACTAAGACTGAAGAGAAGAAGACGGAGAGCGAGTTTGTAGCGCCGCCGAATACCACCAAGTTTACAAATTCAAAAGCGAATCTTGATGGAAAACTCGCGGAACACTATCTCGACTTCTCGTTTTACTATCCCGACAACTGGGCGGTGGACCCAAAAGCCGGTGTGCCGGGCGCCAGCAATTTTGCGAAGGTCGAAAGAAAATTGCCCCCAGATTTCACGCAAGAGAACTTTGCCGTTGGTTGGTACACAAGTAAGGGAAGTTTTGCAGCTGACGAGCCGATTTTTCCCAAGTTGGTGGAAGTGTTAGGGAAGAATCTTGCAGGCACCTTTCCCGGATACCAAAAGGTTTCGGAAGGCCCGACGAAAGTGAATTCGCTCGATGGGTATGAGTTTCGCTTTGTGAGTATTTCGAAAGGGAGCGAGAAGGGTGACATCCAACTCTGGGGCCGCGTGATATTTTTGCCAACGGGTCGGGAAGGCGATCAGACCGGCGCCACTCTGGTTATGTTGACAACTTCGCTGGCTCCCGAATTATCTGGCGTCGAAGATGTGGGTGAGAAAGGACAGATGCCGGTCATTCTAGAATCCTTCCGGTTTGGAAAATAGGTAATCGGCAGCGTCGTTTTGACAGCGCAACCGGGAAGCGAGTACGCGACAACCGAGACATGCCTCGTGATAATCCAACCATCCAGCAGAGAGACACAGGAAACACTAAGGTTGCACAGAGATAACCGAAATGCGGAACTGCTTTTTTCCGACGCGGCTTACATCATGGTGATTTGAATGGTATGCTCATGAGCGACAACGCTCGATAGCGAAGAAATGCAAGCGAAGAGAAGAGACAACACCGAAAAACCATTGTGGACGCCGGCACGCATTGCCTTCACCATTCTCGTGCTTTCGTTGCTGGCAGCTTTTGGAATTTCCAGTTGCAGCTCAAATGACGAACCCCATACGTCCCCACCGAACACAGACGCGGCCAGAAATACGCCTAATAGCAAAGCTAATCCTGGCAGAAACGCCGCCCCTGCGCCGATGACAGTGTTGCCCGCGAGCGTAACCGATGCTGAACTTAAAGCGGTAACTGGCGCTCCGATTAAGCTCTCAGACTACTCAGGAAAAGTCCTGCTGGTTAACCTGTGGGCTACCTGGTGTGGTCCTTGTCGTCTTGAGACGCCGGAGTTGGTTAAGCTGCACAAAGAGTTTCGTTCACAAGGAGTCGAGGTCGTCGGTTTATCAACTGAGGATCCTGACGACTCCGCCGAGGCTGTGCGCGAGTTTGTTCACGACTTTAATGTGGATTACAGGATTGGCTGGTCGGGCCAGCAAGTTGCGATAACTTTGATGCAGGGACGCGACTCCATACCGCAAAGTTTCGTGATCTCGCGCACTGGTCGCGTAATCAAGCGATTTGTGGGTTTTAATCCGGTCTACACTCCGCCGCAGATCAGACAAGCAATTCAGGACGCACTCAATGACAAGAGCGCCGCTGACTGATCTGGCAACCGATTTGGGATCTGAGATTTCAGATCTGAGATCTCAAATCTCAGATCTAAAATCTGAAATCAGGTTTCGTCATCCTTCTTTTTCCGTTTCCGCTCGGCCTCCTCCATCAATCGTTCGCCCTCGCGTGCCAGTTCATCGTCCTGCAGACCTTCCCCTACCAACTTCTTAGCTTCCCCCTTCAGTCTCTCCATTTCGGCTTCGACGCGCTCTTCCACTTGATCTATCGGCGCCAGCTCGCCTGTTTCATCTTGAGTTTGAACCCGGTCTTTATCAATCCCCATCCTAAAACCTCTCCGGCCGAAAATTGTGCCTTCTCAATCAGATGTTCAACTAAAGTAGCTAGTCAGTCTAACGAAAGTTCCCCAACGATGCCAGCAGGAAGCTTCTCGTAAGCGTAGTTTGCGTCAGAAGCTTTTGGGATGCTTGAGGGTGGCTGCTAACCAAACGCTTCCTTTGTCGCCTTCTTTGATGATGTAAGAAATGAATACTTGGTTTATTCCTGCCGCTGCGGTTGGAAGCTCGCCGGGGTGGATGATGTTCGTCGTCTTGCAGAAAACTCACTCTCTAGAAGCTCAGTCGCAAACCAAGCTGAAGCTGCCGAGGGTCAGCGGCTGCTGTTGCTTTGCCGAAGCTTGGCAATGGCGTCGCGCCCGTACCGAACGTATTGTTCGGGAGTTGCAGGTTGGCGCGGTTGAGCACATTGAAGCCTTCAACCAGGGTTTCCAGTTGCATTTTCTCGCTGAGACGAAAACGCCGGCTGAGTCGCAAATCGAGTGATGCAAAGTCGAAGCCCCTGCCGGAGTTGCGACTGACACCCACTGGTCTGTCGTTTACGTTTGTATCGAAGTTGCGATCAGCGCCGGTGACGATATTAAAAGGAAGACTTGAGCCATAGCTAAAGATATAGCTCAACTGAAACCCACGCACGATCCGCCCCGCGAGCTGTTGGCTTGCTCGCCCGGGAGCTTCAAATGTGCCACTCAAGGTTAGTCGGTGACGCTGGTCGTTATCTGACAAACCGCGATCGTCACGAAGATTAAAGTTGTCCTGCGGCGTGAAGAAAAATGCATTGCCCGCATCATCCAGCCCTTTTGACAGTGTGTAAGACACACGTGCTCCAAACCACTTCCGGAAACGGCGATTCAACGACACAGTCATGCCGTCATAACTCGACTCACCGGAACCTTCAAATCTGCTGATGTTGGCGAAGCGCGGATCCGGCCGCCCAAGATTCGGTACACCGGCAGAGGCCGGAAACCGCGGCACGTTCACGTTGCGGGAAACAATCAGGTGTAGACCGCGCGTGTGCAGGTAGCCAACCGAAAAAGAGGTCGAGTCATCGAGTTCGCGTTCAAGCTGTACGCTCGCCTGTTCGTTATAACTACTCTCGATATTCGGATCGATACTCGTAATGCTCCCCAGCAGGTTTGCTGGAAACGTCGCGAGTGTTTGCGGGAAGGTAGGTGCCCCCGCTTGTCCGAAAGAGAGCACGGCAACCTTGTACTTGATGCCGTCGCGCTGCAGTGCATTTGAAGTGGCGCGCAAAGGGAGGCGATCGTAGTACAAGCCAAAGTTTGCACGGAAGACCGTCTTCCGATTCCCTGGTGCATAGGCAACCCCAAGGCGCGGGCTGAGGTTGTTAGCATCAGCGGTGATGGGTTCAGGCAGAAACTGCACGTCGTAACGCAGACCCGCGTTGATTGTTAAGTGGGGAGTCGGCTTCCACTCGTCCTGTACAAAAAGGCCCAGGTTTTGGTTCGACTGAAACTGGCTAGTGGCGCCAAAGGCTTGCTGGAAAGTTGAATATCGGCCGCTGATAAAGTTAGCGAGAGAAGAGAAGGAATAGACGCCCTGAATAGCACCCGGAAAGGCGATGTCCACGCGATCCAGCAAATAATCAACCCCGCCTTTGAACGAGTGTGCGCCGCGCTGGCTGGTAATGCTGTCTACACCTTCAATGGTGTCGAGATTGCGCTCGGTTGGCGAGAAGGTTGCCGTGCCAAAACCCGCTACACCGGAAATGTTGACCGCCGGACCAACCAGGTCATTAACTGGCGCCGCGAGCCTGCTGCGCGTGTACTGGAAGCGTGCTTCGTTGATTGTTCGAGACGACAGTGTAGTGACATCGCTTGAGGTAAATGTCTGATCGCAGTCTGACAAAGCCGTTCCACGGCTGACCGCGTTCAAGCCGCCAACGTTGCGCGAATTGATGCTGTCGATCTGGTAAAGGCTGTAACGCGCCGAAAACTGATTTGCGTTATTGAGCTGGTGATCGACGCGGAACAAAAGATTCGTGGTATCGAACCCGGTCGGGACAACGCCGGTCGAGATGCGGGGACCGTCGTAAGCAGTTGACGCGAGGCGAGCGTTGATTGTAGTGACGTCGGTCGGCGATATTGTGATGACGGTTGCGTTGTTCAGCCGCGTCTGTTCAAAGTTTGAAAAGAAGAAGGTGCGGTTTCGATTGAGTGGCCCTGCGAAACTGATTCCATATTGCCCCTGCGTCAGCGGGTCTTTGCCGGTGGCAAGTGGATTGCGCGCATCAAACCGTTGGTTCCGAATAAAGCCGTAAAGGCGACCATGGAACTTGTTTGTTCCCGACTGCGTGACGATGTTGATGAAACCTGCCGAGGCACGGCCAAATTCAGCAATACCTCCGGAGGTGACAACTTCGAATTCGCGTATTACTTCCTGACTAAAAAAAGTGCCGGGCAAATCCGCGGCATCGTCATTTGCAGAGAGACCATCGACCACCATGCCGTTGTTGATGAATCGCTGGCCTGTAATTGAAAGTCCGGTGCCAGGCACTGCCGAGGTCTCGGGAAACCTTTGATTCGCCACAGGGTTGTTGCGCGTGACGCCCGGCGTCAGAGCGGCGAGGTCCAGATAGTTGCGTCCGTTGAGTGGTAAGGATTCAATGTCGCGCGGCAGAACAGTTTCAGCCAATTGTGTGCGGGCAGTTTCTACAACTGCGAGTTCGCCAGCCACGTTGACACTGCCTACGATACCTCCCACGTTGAGTCTTAATAGCAGATCAACCGCTTGTCCGACCGTCAGCGTGAGTTGCCTTACAAATTTATCGAAGCCCCGGGCCTCGACTGCTATGTTGTAGGTTCCGACTGGAAGGTTTGCGAAACGGTAGCGCCCTTCATCGTCGGTAGTGACAGTCCGTTGCTGATTGGTTTCCACCTTGGTTGCTGTGACAGAGGCGCCCCTTACCATAGCGCCGTTTGGATCCTGGACACGACCGCTCAAACTTGCCGACGCTACGGTCTGTTGTGCCATGACCTGGCCCACTAAGATTACGAAACTAGTGATAATGGAAGCCGCCAGGTAAGATTTGGCTCCTACTCTAGAGTTCATTTCATTTACCTTTCTCCAAGGTAACAAGGCAGTAGATGACACGGCCTGCATCGGGCCATAAAGGCCTGATTCAAACGCAAACTCGACGTGCAAAGGCAATTACTTGCTTTTGCCGTGGAGACCGTGAATTCAGTGGAGTTAGGCTAAAAGAAGGAAACCGGCGGCGGTCCGCGAGGAACGGATTGCCGACCAAGAGCGGAGCTAATATTAAGCAGATGATGTTTGGCGGCCGGAAGTCTGACAGCGGACGGAGGTTGCGCCAGGCCACGCCCTGTCAGGGCAGCCGCATTGCGCGATCGTTTAGGTGCGGCAAAACCCGCGGCGCATGCGCCGCAATCATATTGGCACGGCTTCGATATCACAGTAGCCGATATGACTGGGCCATTTGATTTATTCGAGGATGGTCCACCTGTGTCCGTTAGCGCGTCTTCGTTTGCGGGAAGTTCATAAGGTGTGGCCTCAATGGTCGGCACCTCACCCATGTCTGAACCACCGACGCTGGCCATGATCCCTGGGAACGCGCCTGACGAATTGGATTCTTCCGCCGGCTGCTGTTCGTGATGGTGATGATCGTGTTGGGAACTGTTGCTTGCCGGCTTCCGCGCAGAGACGTTCGACACGCAGGAACCATGCATGCAGGAACCCGCGGCGTGTGGCGCTTTACCGGCGCAACAAGACAGCGTGCACAGGGGTCCGCTCGCAACAGCGGGCCAGGCAATGCTGCCTGCCACAAGCGTAAGCAAAAGTGCAACCGCAAGAATTGCCCTCGCAGCCATGATTGCTGTGATGGCGAACGTCTTGGGTTTGCCTGTATGAGGTCTTTGCTTCACAGCCTTCGGCAACTTAGAACGGTGGTTGAGTGACAGCGAATTCTTCCACGCTTGTCGTAACTATGCAAACGAACTCAACGAAGGCGCCGGCCTAGTTTGAAATTCTGCCGTCCTTCGCGTTCTCCGTGTTTCTCTATTGATATAGCGAGAAAAGCCGCCAAAAAGGCTCGGCGAAGTCAGATGTTGCCCAAAGAAAACCGGAAGGGGAACCGAGAAGCTTGCATGCCAGACCTGCATAAATCAGCGGGCTAGGCCAAAAATCGAGAGGCCGGGTTTGTCCCGGCCTCAAATCGATTGGCGGAGACATTCAGCCTCAAGAGGTCACTGTCCTCACCCCAGCAACCCATCGCCGTTGGGCAGCATTCTATTCATAATTCCAAATTCGTCAATCCAAGGAAACTTGCAACTTATTGAAGTTGCTGGCTTGGTTAAGATCGCCTTTTTGCCGGTCAGATCTAAACTTAGCGAGTAGGCGCGGTCGGCGAGTGATACGATTGGGTGTCCTTTAATAAGAGAAGGTCAGTCTTAGATGGAGACGAAAAACCTTTGCGAAACTGCACGGAGTTGAGTTGCATGCCGGGCAAGTGCCAATCGCCTATGGTGCTCCGTCAATCAGAGACTCCGAGTATTTTCAGGCGGCCCAGAAGTTATTCCCTCATGGATTCACTTTTGTCCTCGGCGGATGTAGCCCCGCTGCGCAGGCGCATAGAGAGACCCTCATCTGCCCGCAATGTCGTGTGGCCGAAGAAGAGTGGAGGCAAGAGAGGGACAAGCAATTTATCTAGGAGAATGCGGCGCTAGGAACCGGGCGCCCAAGATCAAATTCCATATGGAGGCAGGCGATGATTCACCGAACGTCTGAAGAGCAGAGGTGGAAGCCAACCGCTTACGAAGGCGTCCAAATGTGCGGATTGCGTCAGAATGAAGTTGGTGGTGGCGCGGTGCTTTTGAAGTTCACCAAGGGTGCTAGATTCCCGACGCATGACCATCCAGGCGGCGAAGAGGTTTACGTGATTGATGGCCGTGCCGTTATCGGAACCGTAACCGTCAAGCGGGGTGACTATCTCTGGACGGAGCCAAACGGTATTCATGATCTAACTGCGGAGGAGGAAACCGTCTTGTTTGTTAGCTCTCCCAACGGCATTAAGGTCGTAGAGTGAAATGCAGAAAACGCAATAGTGAGTCAGCTATGAACACAGGCACTGGTTACGAAGAATACGCCTTCATTGCGGATCTCTACGACCAGGTTGTCCCTTATCGCAATCGACCTGACGTCGCATTTTTCGTCGAGGCCGCTCTGGAAGCGGACAGTCCGGTCTTAGAAGTTGGTTGCGGAACTGGCCGGGTGCTAATTCCGACTGCGCGCGCTGGGATCGACATTGTTGGCCTTGATTTGTCGACGCACATGTTGGCGGTGTGTCGCCAAAAACTAAAGGACGAGCCAGAGGCTGTTCAATCCAGAGTGCGGCTGGTTCAGGCTGACATGCGAAACTTCAAGCTTGATCAGCTTTTCAATCTTGCCACTATCCCGTTTCGGCCATTCCAGCATTTGTTGACTGTAGAGGACCAGCTTGCTTGCCTCGCGAGTATTAACCGGCATCTGGTGGATGGAGGAGCGCTCATTCTTGATATCTTCAATCCTTCGCTCGATTTTCTGGTCAATCGGCCAGTCGGTGAAGAACTCGCCGAGGAACGTGAATTTTCCACGCCGGATGGCCGGCGCGTTACTCGACTCCACAAGACTGTCTCGTGCGATCGGACAAACCAGGTCAACGGCTTCGAACTGATTTATTACGTGACGCACCCCGACGGGCGGAAAGAACGCCTGGCGCACTCATTCCGATTAAGATACCTATTTCGATTTGAAGCAGAGCACTTGTTGGCTCGCGCTGGATTTGAGGTTGCGCATCTCTATGCTGACTATGACAAGAGTCCGTTCGGATCGAAGTATCCCGGCGAACTGTTATTTGTGGCCCGAAAGACCGGAACATCCAGATGAGACTGAGACGAGAAAGAGCCGACGCGTCCCGCTCGATGCCACGATCTTCCGTACACTTTGACGATTCAATACGCGTAACTGGAAATCAAATGCAACAAACGCGAGAACGCAGAACTTGAATTCTTGACCACCCTCAGCACTAGCCATAGAATTCGCGCGCATGGAAAACGAATTTATCAATACTCTGCCGCCAAACGTGGCGCGCGGCTTGACCGAATTCGTTGGCCAGGCCCGAAGCGCTTTCGCCGATGACTTGCGTGCGGTCGTCCTTTACGGCAGCGGAGCCGAGGGTAAACTGCGGGTGACTTCGGACGTCAACCTGCTGCTGGTGCTCTCTGCGTTTGATCAGAAGAAAGCCGATCAATTACGCGAACCTTTGCGCCTGGCTCAGGCGGCAATCCGACTTAGGTCGATGTTTCTGCTAGAGTCGGAGCTTCGCCCGGCAATGGAGGCTTTCGCGGTCAAGTTTGCGGATATCACGCGGCGACGACGCGTTTTATATGGCGATGATCCGTTCGCCGGCATCTCCATAGCGCGCAGTGATGCTGTGGTTCGATTGAAACAGACCCTGCTAAACCTCACGCTGCGCTTACGCGAATCCTATATCGCGCGCGGGCTGCGCGAAGAGCAACTCGTAGCAATGATAGCTGACATGGCTGGACCGCTCCGATCATGCGCGGCAACCCTGTTGGAACTGGAGGGAAATCCGGTCAAGACTCCTAAAGAAGCCCTTCATCAAGTTGCGGCTTCCCTTCCGGGCGGAGCAGGGCGGGCGGAGGAGATCTCGCGGATTTCCGAAGCCAGACAGGAGGGACCGTTGGCGCCGGGAATGGCCGCTCCGACTCTCTTCCACCTTATTGAGTTGGCCAGTTTAATGAGGACGCGGGCCGAGGCCCTTTCGTGAGGTGACGGACGTGAACCCTTTCGACCTGCGAGGCCCGGAATTCCTCCTTTTCTATCTAATCCTCTCGTCGGCAGTAATTTTCGCACTGGTTATCTTCCGTCGTGCATCCGAATCTGCGAGCGCGCCGAAAATAGACCTCGGTGATCCATATCTAATCGCATATCTCCGCGGTGGTGTGAATGAAGCATCACGCGTTGCCCTAGTCTCGCTCATCGATAGGGGTCTCCTCATCGTCAATGAGACTCACATCCAGCGAAGCAAGAATGCCGGCCCACACTCTGTTCGCCGGCCTATTGAAAAAGCGGTTATGGAAACGTACGCACAACTTAGCGATGCGACCTCGATTTTTAACAATCCGAACTTGGAGTTAGCTTGCGCGCCTTATGAAGAAACTCTGAAAAGAAATCGGCTTCTCCCTGACGAATCGGTGACTCAAGCTCGCATGCGGCTGTTCACGATCGCTTTGGTAATTCTCGCCGGAGTCGGGGGCCTTAAGATTTTTATAGCGCTCGAGCGAGGGCGAACTAACGTTGCTTTTCTGATTATCTTGACGCTTTTAGCGATTGTGATTGCAGGAAAAGTTTTGTTTCCGCGATTGACTGCCAGTGGAAAGGCCCTGCTGCGGGACGTTCGGGAACTTTATTCTGGCTTGAAGGAGCGGGCTGCGTTTATTCGTCCGGGTGGAGCAACCATTGAACCGCTGATGCTGGCTGCGGCATTTGGCATAGGCGCGTTGGCGGGAGATGGTTTCGCGTATACGAAAAAGCTCTTTCCACGGGCGCAAAGTTCCTTTACGAGCTCAACTTGCGGTTCATCGTGTGGCAGCTCGTGTGGGAGTTCGTGCGGGGGCGGTTGCGGCGGTGGTTGCGGTGGCTGTGGGAGCTGATAGAGATGACTGGATTGAATGATCGTGTCGGTCTGGGCTGGCGACGCCAACTCGCGGCCGGGATTCTGTCGAACCTGGACAGGATTGATATTGTCGAGGTCATCGCCGACGACTTCTTTGACGCGACGCGACCTGAACGCCGGGCATTGCGAACGCTGGCGGCCCAAACGCCTCTCACGTTGCATGGTGTCTCACTCGGCCTGGCTTCATCTGTTGAGGTCGAGGCCAAGCGGCTCGATAAGATGGCTCGCCTGTGCGACGAAGTGGCGCCGGTATCCTGGTCAGAACATTTGGCCTTTGTGCGCGGTGGTGGTGTGGAAATCGGACATCTGGCTGCTCCACCACGAAACGCCGCAAGCATTGATGGAGCTTTAGCCAACCTCGCCCGCGCCAAACGAGTCGTGGGCTGTGCACCACAAGTCGAGAACGTCGCTACGTTGATTGAACCTCCGGGCTGTGACCGTGACGAAGCAACTTGGGTCTCCGAAATCATACGCGGATCAAACGGAGATCTTCTTCTGGATCTCCATAACCTTTATGCGAACGCGCTTAATTTTCATTTCGATCCCCTGGACTTCATCGCACGCATTCCTGCCGAACGAATTGCCGCGATCCATCTGGCCGGTGGGAAATGGATTGGTACGCATCGGACCCGTCGCCTGCTCGACGACCATCTTCACGATGTTCCCGACCCGGTTTACGATCTGCTTGCAGAAACAGCAGCGCGCGTGCCGCACAGTCTGACGGTGATCCTCGAGCGAGACGGGGACTTTCCCTCAATTGGCTGCCTGCTCAATCAGCTTGACCGGGCGCGACTGGCGTTGGTCCAGGGACGCGCGCGATTGAGACCAACCTGTCAGGAGGAAGTGGCGGCATGAGTGCAGCAGGCTTCGAGGCGTTTTTGGCCAAGCTCTACGTGGACGAAACCGCCCGCGTAAGATTCCTCGCCGATCCACGTGGCGAGGCTTTGAAATCTGGGCTGACGGCGCAAGAGGTTGAAGATGTAGTTAGGATTGATCGAGTCGGACTTGAGCTGCTCGCGGCAAGTCTTAAACGGAAACGCCGCCAACGGTTTGTCAAGGCTTAAAACCTATCAGTTAGACAGTCAACCAACAGCTTAACGATGAGCGCTTGGACACAGACAGACCGGCGAATCGGCTTATGGTCTGCGATCGCCATTGTTCTTCTGTCAGTGCTGTACATCACCACTGGGCTAATCTGGCTCCGATTCAATATGCATGCCGCGCAGGCGCAAGGTCTCGCGCCAAGCGAGCCATTTCTGGCGATCCTCGAAACACTTATACTTTTGTTTACGCCAGCGCTGGTTGCCCTCTTTGCCGCGATCCACGCCTACGCGCAGCCCGACAAAAAGACTTGCAGTCTTGCAGCCTTCGGCTTTGCCGTTATTCTGGCCGGCATCACCGGCGTGGTCCACTTCGTCCAACTGACTTCGATTCGTCGCACTGAAAACAAGACCATCGCCGAAGTCTTTGCCCTATACGATCCTGGGGGGCGTCTCTCGCCGACGTTAGCGGTGGACTTAGTCGCCTGGGATTTCTTCCTGGGCTTCGGCTTACTCTTCGCCGCGCCCATTTTCAGGGGCGACAAATTACACGGTGCCATCCGAGCCAGCATGATCCTCAGCGGATTGCTTTGTCTGGTAGGCGTTTCCGGTCCCGCGTCGGGTGATCTTCGGCTTCAATATCCCGCTATCCTGGGTTACGCCTTCGTTTTTCCTTTCGTCTGTTTGTTGTTAGCAATACTGTTTCGATCCGACAAGTCGGTAGGTCGTGTCAGCTAATAGGACAATCACTCGCAATCGAACTGCCTGAAAATACTTTCACTTTTTGGGCTTGTAAGTGCCGGATTTGGTGCGAGCTGGCGGGACTAACGCGCGTTGAAAAACGGTTATTCACCTGTCAATAGAGCGACTTAGCGAAAGCTCTTGTCTCTTCCCTACCGATTCTCATAGATCTCTTCCTGCCAGCCTTAATTAAGGAGAAAGTGTGTCGTAGACAACTCCAAATCCTTTCATTTACTGGGGGTCCTTTTCAATTCATCAAGAATTCCTTGCGTAAGTCTTGTGGGCGGCGCTTTGGAGATACATTTGCCTTTATATCGCCTTAGTTGTGAACAATTGTGTTTAAGACGAGGTCAACAAGCGGAAAGAGAGAGCAGCACTAATGATTGATGACACTAATAAGTCCGATGATTTCAACGAAACAGAATTCGATTCTCCGCCGCCGGCGTTTTTCGATAGAGCAGCCACTGCAAACGCACAGCCAGTGGAGCCAATTCCGCGCCGCAGAATTGATGTTTGGATTCAACGTGCGCGCAACACACGACATCTGCTCAATGTTAGAAGGAAAGCGTTAGCTTTGGTTTTGGTTGGTGGTCTTGTCTTCGGTGTCCTCGGAGGAACTCTGTTGGTGAAACAAGCTTCCTCCTCGTCTGCGCCGCCCATTGAACAACAGCCGATTGCCGAAAGTACTGCAGCATCAGATTCAGTACCCGATCCAGTGTCGAATGCCGAAACCGTAGCACTGGACGCTGCTGCTGGCGCGCTGCAGCACGCTGATCGACCTTCGTCAGGAAATCGCCGCGATCGTGTCCATGGCCGAGTGCCAATCCCACGTGCTTACCGGGTGGCTGTCATTAAGTAAGAGCAGTGACGATGAGAAGAAAATAGTGCCACCCTGCGTTGCTGTTCATCTGGTTTTCTAGTATTAGTTCAATCGTAGAAATTGGAAATAAGACAGGAGGTAAGCGATGAGAGGTTCTATTTACCGCACCCTCTACTGCTCCCTAAGTATTTCGCTACTATTACTCAGCTGCGCTGTCTCGACGCCGGCGCAAAAAAGACTACAGGACGCAACACGTCATTCACGCGAGGCCTCTGAAGTCTTCACTCAGATCATGAACGTGCGCGATAAGGCGATCCCCAAGGAATTGTTGGACAAAGCTGAGGCGATTGCGGTGTTTCCAGACGTCTTGAAGGCGGCTTTTATTTTTGGTGGTAAGGGCGGCCAGGGTGTAATTAGCAAGCGAACACCAAAGGGTTGGTCGGCACCGGCGTTTTTCAATCTGAGTGGCGGCAGCTTTGGTGCCCAGATCGGCGCCACCAAGACCGATTGCGTCCTCTTAATAATGAATCAGGACGGCCTGAACGGTCTGTTGAAAGACAAATTTGAGATCGGCGGGGAGGTCGGAGTAGCAGCTGGTCCAGTCGGGCGTGAAGCCGCCGCTTCCACCAATCCGAGATTGGACGCCGGTATCCTTTCTTATTCTCGAAGTAAGGGAGCGTTCATCGGTGCAGCTCTGAAAGGCGCGGCCATTAGTCCGGACAACAATCTTAACGAAGCAGTGTATAAGATGAAGGCCAAGGACGTTCTGACCAACAACTCGATGACTCTGAGTCAGATGCCAGCAGGGGTGCGCATCTTCCCGCGAACACTGGCGCGTTACTCGCCACACTAGATTTCACTTCGTGGTCTATGGCGCGCGCAAGAAGATACTTGACGCTTTTGTAAGCGCGCCATAGAATGCCTCTGAACCTCACAAGTGATGTTGAGCTTCGGATTGATGAACTGCAAATGAAGGTTCCCCGCACACAACGACAAAAAGAAGTTTTCGATTACCTCGTCGAGTTCCTCGAACGACGCGGCTACATTCCTTCTTACACACAGATCGCTAAGCATCTTGGAGTAAAGTCGCGAGCTACCGTTGCTAAACACATAAAGGCGCTTGCAAGACTTGGCTTGATTGATATTCACGGCCGCGATGGATCTTTTGCGCTGGTCATTAACCAGCAAGAACTACCACCATCGGATCTGCTTTGTGAGATTCCTTTAGCGGGTATGATCGCCGCGGGGCAGCCAATTGAAGTGGTACCGGATGGCGAAATGATTCCCGTACCTCGCTTTATGCTGATGCGCGTGAGGCCGGAAAAAGTTTACGGTGTACGCGTAAAAGGCGATTCGATGATCGATGAGCACATCTGCGACGGAGACATTGCGTTGATCGAGGATCGTGCCGAAGCTCGCGATGGCGAGATAGTCGTTGCCCTAATCGATGAAACTCACGCGACTCTAAAGCGGCTCTACCGCCACGGTCCGGAAGTGGAACTGCGCCCCTCTAACTCGCAACTGGAGTCAATTCGGGTACCCGCCCGCACGGTCCGAATTCAGGGAATCTTTCGCGGTCTCCTTCGTCCAACAACCTAAAAAATAGTGATTTTGCAGGCGTTCTGGTACCTCCTTGGTCAGCGGTCGGCCATTTGACCGACGGCTGGGGTGCGTCTTCACCTCTTTGGACCTCGACCAGGAGCGTCGTCAACTCTTCTGGCAACAGTTCCAGATCTAAGCGAAGCCACGCAGAGGTAGCGAGCGTGAACGTCGCAGCCAGTTAGTCTCCGGATAGTGGCAATCACCGCCGATTACATGAAGCGTATAGGCGTGTCGGGATTTTGTTGAACGATTTGCAAGGCTCTTGTGCGGCAGCAGGCCATGGAGAATGATCAAGCTGCCTTTGGGCACTTCGAGTGGAACGAGTTTCTGCTCCGGCCAGGAGCTGGAATCAAAAACCTGAAACTTCATTCCTTCTGCACTTCGCAGCCAGCGCGATTTCAATCCCATCTTGTGACCACCCGGAATCGCCCAAAGACAACCGTTCTCAAGCGTTGCGTCCTCAAGCGCAAACCACAAACCAGCGATATCAACTGGCTCGGTGTACAGAAATGTGCTGTCCTGGTGGCATGTGACTTCGCCGCCGATCTTCGGTTGCTTGAAAATGTACATTCCCTGCAAGAGCAACGGCCGCTCAATGCCGAGGTCGCTGACCAGTTGTGTAATGTCCGGCGTCCTGGAGAATTCGCTGAATACTGAATCGAGATCGTGGAGTGCGTGCCCGATCTTGTTGATCGACTGTTCCTTGCTGTGCTTTGGAGTTCCGTCTGGAAGGAAGGCATCTTCTTCAAAAAAGAAACGAATCTTGTCGCCGGAGTTGAGAAAGTAGTCATCAGTCAGGCGGTTTTGCTCTCTGCTGGAGAAGATTGAAATGATTTCTCCAGGATCGAACCGTTGAACCAGCTTCTCAGCACGTGCGCGCAAGCGATCGCATGATTGGGTCTCAACAAACCCGGGAAGGATCAGAAAGCCATCTCGAGCATATTGCCTGCGCTGTTCTGGAGCGAGTGTCATCTGGATATTACTATTGTATTGTGCGTTGGCTCATCGGCATCCGTTGTGACTAAAGAACGGCGGACTTTGCCGCCTTTTGTTTTGATACCTATACTGTTCGGGAATTCCAGGATTATGGAGCCGGCTGCCGGAATTGAACCGGCGACCTTCTAATTACGAATCAGACGCTCTACCAACTGAGCTAAGCCGGCTTTGGATGCAAGCACTTGACCGAGTCTGCATGCGTGAGATTGCACTATACGAACGCGAAGTTTGCAGTGTCAAGCAGCTAGTGTAACGCAAAGTGGTTAGATTGCGCGTAGCCAGCAAGTCTGGTTACAAGGGTGCGCAACTGCGCCGAGCGAGCAGGCGAATAAGTGAAGGAGGACGTGAACGATATGGGCAGAGAACAGATGAGAAACCTGGAAATTTCCAAGATAGGTGCCAACCAGGTAAACGAATTTGAGTACCAAAAACATCACGCCGAACTAAGTGAGCAGGAACACCCAGGTCAACAGGGAAGCAGCGGAAAACGGATGACGCAAGCTGAGCGTGTGGCACAGGTTACAGCTGCAGCCCACCGGAAAGTGGAGAAGAAGCGAAAGAAGGCGGGAGCAAAGGCGGCTCCTAAGAAGAAAGCAGCAGCCAAACGAAAATCCAGCAAGTAAATGACGCGCACGCCTCATATTCAATTCGATAGACTCCGGAATTCCGCGCGTGCATTACCTGCAACGGCTTTTGCTCCCGCGACCGTCCGGCACCCACTCGCCGGCGCTTGCTTAGTTATCTGCATAAGTCTGCTGGCTGGCGTGGCGCAATCGCTGCGTGCGCAACAGAACTCGGTAACGTCGCGAAAAATGCCATCGGCCGAGAAGATTGTGGATAGTTATCTGAAAACTATAGGAGGCCGGAAGCAGGTCGCAACGATCAGAGATGCCACTTACGAATGGACGATTCAACTCAAAGACCAGACGATGGGGCTTGGCAAAACGCAGATCAAGACTCCCTCGTCTGTTCGAAACGAACTGAGTTTTGGAAATGGGCAGGTAATCGCGGCTGCAACCGCACGCTCGGCCTGGACGCTCGGGCTTGACGGAAAACTACACACCTTGACCGATGCGGAAGCCGCGGCAGCAAGACTAGCGGCCGTGCTGGATGCCAGCCACTTTATTGACATCAAGAAGAGCAATGTGCTGGCGCGCGTTATTTCGGTCAAAGAGGTTGAGGCGGGTTCCGCTTACGTCGTCGAGTTTTCTCTTAGAAGCGGGGCGCGGTTGAAGTATTTATTCAGTCCGAAAACGAAACTTCTGGTCGCTGTCGAAGACGATGCACGCAAAACTACCACGCGCTTTGAAGATTATCGCTCGGAGGGAATCATTCTCGAGCCACATCGGGTGAGCATAAATAGCGGCGGGACGGGAGACATCACGTTTCTGCTCCAGCAAGTGAGTTACAACAATGGTATTTCGGAGTCCCGCTTCGATCCGCCGCGGGCAGGCGAGCCATTAGACGTCGCGGCTTTGCTCATTGAAGTGTCGCGTAACCAGGATCAATTAGAAAAGCGCTTTAGTGAGTACTCCTTCCTCCAGCGGGAAACTGATCGAGAGATAAATAGTAAGGGCGAAGTTAAGAAAGAAACTGTCAAGGTGTTTGAGGTCTTTCCGGTCGCCAACCGCGAGCCGGTAATGAAATTGATCAGTGAGAATGGAACGCCACTGACGGGCGAACGCGCGGCAAAAGAACAGAAACGCGTCGAGGAAGAATTCCTGAAGGCAGAACGCGATAAGGAAAAAGACCAGCAGAAAGTAGAAAAGAAACGTGCCGAGCGCGCACGAAAGAGAGCTGCCAAGACGAAGGAAGGTGAAGAGGACGATGTAGACATTTCGCAGTTCCTAAGAATTCACGAGTTTGTTTCGCCACGCCGGGAGCGGTTCCGGGAACGGGATGCTGTGGTGTTCGATTTTCGGCCTCATCCCGGATTCAAGCCCAGCAATCGACAAGAGGATCTAATTTCGAAACTTGTTGGAGTCGCGTGGATCGATCCGGTAGATAAACAGGTGATGCGACTCGAGGCGCGACTGGCTGAGGGGTTCAAGATGGGTGGTGGCCTTTTGGTTAACTTGCGTCCCGGAGCGGCGTTTGTGATGGAGCAGACGCGCATGATTGAGGGAGTTTGGCTGCCGCGCATGGCGCAGCTCAATCTGTCGGTGAAAGTTCTGCTGTTTGGCGGCGGAGATTACAACAAAACAATCGAGTGGAGCGACTACAAGCACTTCTCAGGTGATGTCAGTGATTACAAACTGGATGCGCCCAAAGCAACTCCCGCTGAGGTGAACAAGAAGCCATAGCGTTTGCATATTCCTGATCACAGCGTTGTCGCTGTTCTGAAACTGACACGAATGAAAAAAGTAAACGTTATTGGTGGTGGTTTAGCAGGAGTCGAGGCTGCCTGGCAGGCAGCGCGCTTGGGGGCCAGCGTCCGTCTTTTCGAAATGCGGCCAGTCATGCAGACCCCGGCCCATCGCACAGACAAGTTAGCCGAGATCGTTTGTTCCAATTCGCTGAAATCTGATGAACCCGGTAGCGCTCCTTATCTTCTGAAGGAGGAGCTGCGTCGCGCCGGGTCGCTCGTGATGGACTGCGCAAACGCGACTCGTGTTCCCGCAGGAGCAGCCCTTGCAGTCGATCGCCATCAGTTTGCGGAGCTCATTACAGAGCGAATCGAGAGACACCCAAACATCGAGCTCGTTCGCGAAGAAGTGAAGAACATCTCCGCTGATAGCGTAACGATTATTGCCACTGGACCGCTGTCGTCGGATGCATTAACGGCCGAAATCATGAAGCTCACAGGCAGCGATCAACTTTATTTCTACGATGCTATCGCTCCGATCATCGCTGCGGATTCAGTCGACCGGTCAGTGGCGTTTCCGGCCGCCCGCTATGGCAAAGGTGGCGACGACTATTTGAATTGCCCATTTAATGAAGAGCAGTATGCGCATTTTTACAGCGCATTAATAGATGCCAAAAGCGTTCCGCTTCAACGCTTCGAGGAGACACGCTGGTTCGAATCATGCTTACCCATCGAAGAGCTAGCACGTCGCGGTATTGACACGCTCCGATTTGGTCCGATGAAACCAGTGGGGCTGGTGGATCCGCGCAGCGGACGTGAACCCTACGCGGCGGTACAGCTGCGCCAGGAAAATTTAATGGCTGACGCATACAGCCTTGTCGGGTTTCAGAATCATCTACGTTACGGTGAACAGGCGAGAGTGTTGCGGCTGATACCCGGCCTGGAGCGGGCTGAGTTTTTGCAGTTTGGTCAGATTCATCGCAACACCTACATCTGCTCGCCGCGCGTGCTTTCCCCAACGATGCAAATGCGCGACCGGCCGAATATCTTTTTTGCCGGCCAAATAACGGGGGTCGAAGGTTACGTTGAATCCGTTGCAATTGGCTGGCTCGCGGGACAAAACGGCGCCCGGCTGATTCTTGACCTCCCTATCGTTACCGCGCCGCGGCTGAGTGCGGTTGGCGCACTAGCAGGCTATGTTTCCAACGCGGACACGAAAAACTTTCAGCCCGTGAATATCACCTTTGCGCTCCTTGAACCACTGACCGAACAAGATCGCAGGCGCGTTCGTAGAAAACGAGAGAGACACCAACTGCAGGTCGAATTAGCATTGAAAGAATGGGACACCTGGCTTCAAAACATTCACGACGAGGCACCGGCTTTTCAGGCTTTCGCGTGACGACGACATTTGCCACCAGCATTAGTCGGACGGCGGGCTTGATGTTGATTGTCTTTGCGTTGCTTAGCCTCTCCATCGCAACCGTTGTCGTTGGGCAGTCGGGACGCAATAAGGAAAAAGCTCCAAAAGCCACTCCCCCGAAAGACAGGTCAAGTGGTCCAATCGCCGAACCGACGAGGTCTCCCACCAAGGATCCCAGTTCCAGGCGTCCCGGTTCCGGCAGTCAGTCTGCGCCAGCGGCATCCGCCAAAGACGGCGATGAGATCGACGAGACTGACACAGTGCGCGTCACTTCCAACCTCGTGCCGATCCCGGCTTCGGTGGTGGATCCGAAAGGCTTCGCCATCATCGGCCTCAATCTCGAGGACTTCGAGTTGCGAGTCGATGGTCAGTTGAAGCCGATTAGCGATATGACGCGGTCCGAAACGAGCGTTCGGCTAGCGATGCTTTTCGACAACAGCGGCAGTCTGGATATGGCTCGTGAGTTTGAGAAACAGGCGGCGATGCACTTTTTTCGTAGAGTGATGCGTCCCTCGGATCAAGCGGCGATTTACTCGGTTGAATCGGAAAGCTATCTGGCTCAGCCGCTCACCAGCGACGTGGTAAAACTGGAACGAACTATCGAAAGCTTTGGCAAACCGGAAGGATCAACATCGCTCTTCGATGCCATTATTGATGCGGCTGCTTATCTGCGCCCGTACAGCGGTCGTCGAGTGCTTGTTATTGTTTCGGACGGTGTAGAGACTACGAGCCGAAGTGATTTTGAGACAACGATCCAACGAGTCCTCGCCGACGATTGTCAAATATTCATCGTGCAGACCGGACTCTATGACGGCGCTAACCTACGCGCACTTGCGGCCGAGCGAAGGATGGAACAGCTGGCGTCTCAAACCGGTGGCGCAGTCTACATTCCCAAAACAACTAACGAGCTGGAGGTGGCGTTCCAGCAGATTGCCGCGGACCTCGCACATCAATACATCCTGAGCTATTACCCGGGAGGCGAGCGACGCGACGGCCAGTTTCATGTCATTGATGTGCGGATCAGGTCGCGCAAAGACGTGCGTGTGCGAGCCCGTAAGGGATACTATTCTCCCAAGCCGTCGAATGTGGCTGCGAATGAATGGTGAGCGAGTAAGGTTCTGAGATCTGAGATCTCCGATCTCAAATCCCGGAAATCCGAAATCTGAAATTCGAGATCTCAAATCGTAAGAGTATGGAGCAACTGTTAACCCAGTTTCTCGAGCACCTGCGCTACGAACGCAACCTCAGCGAACACACCCTCCGCAATTACCAGAGCGACCTCGAGCAATTTCACGATTACCTGGCGCCGGCTGATCCCCGCACCGGGAAGAGGAGGGAACCTTCGCTCGCAACCATAGATCACATCACTGTCCGTGAATGGCTGGCAACGCTTCACGCGGCGCAGAAACAAAAAGCCTCCATTGCGCGCAAGTTGGCCGCCTTAAGAACCTTCTTTCAATTCCTGGTGCGTGAAGGGATGCTGGAGATAAATCCGGCAAAATTGGTATCGACACCGCGATTGGAAAAGAAACTTCCAAAACATCTGTCGATTGAAGAAGCGATCAAGTTTGTGGAGACTCCCGACCTGGAAACGGATTTGGGTAAACGCGACCGCGCTATGCTGGAGCTGATGTATGCGACAGGCGTGCGCGTCGCAGAGCTGACCAAACTAAACCTGGGCCATATCGATTTCAAGAACAGATTGATTCGGGTGACGGGAAAGCGGCGTAAAGAACGCATCGTACCTTTTGGGGAGCCCGCGTTGGCAGCTCTGAAGGTTTACCTGGATGTCCGCGAAGCATTCCTCGACGCGGCGCCTGTTTCAGAGCGAGAACCGGAAGCATTGTTTCTCAACTATCAGGGAACCCGAATAACAACTCGTTCCGTGGGCCGCATGGTTGAAAAGTACATACGCATTTGCGCAGGAAGATTCGATATTAGCCCGCACGCGCTGCGCCATTCCTTTGCCACGCACCTGCTAGACAGCGGCGCCGACCTTCGCGACATTCAGGAATTGCTCGGACACGCCCGCCTGTCGACGACGCAAATCTACACGCACGTTTCAATGGAAAAACTCATCGAGGTTTACGACAAGGCCCACCCGAAGGCTTGAAGAAAGTTTCGAGTTTTGGGTTCCGAGTTCCGAGTTTCAGAACCGTCGTCAAATTTGAAAGATGCAATTTAAGTTTGAACGGAAGCGGACTGAAAACTGAAGACTGAAAACTGGAGACTGGCACTGAAAACTCGGAACTCGAAACTCGGAACTCGAAACTTATAACGTTGAGTGTTCATCGTCGCCGTTGGCACTTTCAATCAATGCCTGACAAGCGGCGTCGTAGCGGGCGGTAGGCAGGGCTTCCAGGCGGCGTTCATCAATCAGCTTGCCGCAGCGAGCGCAAAGGCCATAGGAACCTTCTTCGATTCGCATGAGGGCCTGATCTATATCCGCAATCATCTTCGATTCGCGTTCACCAAGACGTAAGGCCATCTCCTTGCTGACATCCATCAGAGACAGATCGACGGTGTCTTTCACTCCGTCGTCTGAGAGTTCGAGTGCGACCGCCTGATCTTCGCGTACGTGTTCGGCATGACTACGTAGTTCTGCTAGAAGGCGGCTGCGGAAGCGTTTCAGTTTCTCTGCGTCCATGTTCAATCCTGCCCACAGTTCGGTAATAAGTCGGCGTCAAAAAGGGGAGGGGAAGTATAACACAGCGATTGGCGCGACGTTGGGTGC
>DATBRN010000028.1:0-4874 GCA_036560225.1 Pyrinomonadaceae bacterium
GCGATCTTCATAATTCCGGTGACCTTTTACCTGGTTGAGAGGTTCAGAATGAGGTTTAGCAGAAAAGAGGCGCCGCATATTGGTTCGCCGGCACTGGAGCCAGTTGCAGGAGATTGAAAGGAGAAGCGACTCTAAGTAGGAGGTTTGTTTTAAGTCCCTCCGTTTAGAAAGCAGACTTGTCTGCCGCCGCGGGTGGGGCACAGTGCCCTTTCTAAACGGTGCAATTGCAAAATCTGACCGGCTCCTGAGTGCCACCCAAAAAACTCTTTCGAAATTAGCGATGACTAACCGATTCATTATTGCCGTGCTTGTCGTTAGTTTGTTGGCAGGCAACGTTGCCGGTCAAAAGAAATACGAGCGACCACCCGTTAAAACCCCAGATACTTTTCGTGGGGCCGACGCCGCTGCACCTTCCGATCAGACTTCTATTGGCGACCTTAAGTGGTTTGAAGTTTTCAAAGATGAAGAGTTACAGAGGCTGGTCAGGACAGCAATGATTCAGAACTACGATCTACAGGCCGCTGTAGCGCGAATCAATGCAGCGCGGGCCAATCTGGGTCTTGCACGATCCGATCAGTTTCCGCAGTTTGAGGCCAGCGCTGACATTACAACTACGCGCGCGTCCAGAAACGGCGAGTTTGGTGCTTCCGGCCTGGGAGGTCGCACGCGAAGCTTTGGAAGCGTCTTACTGAATCTCCTTACTTTTGAGTTAGACGTTTGGGGGCGATTGCGTCAGCAAACAAAGGCTGCGCGCGCTGAGTTGCGGGCTTCGGAGGAAGATCGCAAAACCGTCATGACTACAGTTGTCGGCGATGTTGCCACGGGCTATTTCAGTTTGCTTGAACTCGACAGCGAACTCGATATTGACAAGCGCACGCTGGCCACGCGAGAGGATTCGTTGCGGCTTATCAAGCTTCGCCAGCAAGGCGGCGTGGCAACCATCCTTGATGTACGTCAGGCCGAGGAGCTGGTTTATCAGGCATCCCAAACAATTCCCGACACAGAGCGATCAATTGCACAGACGGAGAACCAGATCAGTTTGCTCCTGGGTAACAATCCGGGCCTCATTCCACGCGGTCAGTCACTCATTCATCAACAGGAATTACCAGCGGTGCCTCCGGGTTTACCATCTTCATTGCTTGAGCGACGCCCGGACATTCGTGCCGCCGAGAATAATTTGGAGGCGCAGCATGCGCTTGTCTATGCTGCCAAGGCTGCCTACTTTCCCCGCATCAGTTTGACGGGTCTGCTGGGCTTTCAAAGCAACCAGCTTTCCAGCCTGTTCACTGGGCCAAGCGGGGCCTGGACGTTCGTGCCCCAGATTACGCAGCCAATATTTACGGCAGGCCGGCTCAAATCAAATGTTAAGTTCGCCAAGGCGGAACAAGAACTAGCGGTGGTTCAGTATCAGCAAAGCGTTCAGAACGCCTTTCGCGAAGTGTCGGATGCATTGATCCAATATCGCAAAGTGAAAGAGATTCGCACACAACAGGAATTGCTGGTAACGACGCTGCAGGACCGATCGCGCCTGGCATATCTGAGATACCAGGGTGGCGTGGAAACACTGCTCAGCGCTCTCGATGCTGATCGCGATCTATTTAATGCGGAGTTGAGTCTGGCTCAGACCAAACGTAACGAGTTGTTGTCGCTGGTCCAACTTTACAAAGCTCTGGGCGGCGGCTGGCAGCAATAAGATGACTGATGATTAACGGAGTGATGGGTGATGAGTGGATTCGCGCCTCACCATCCCTCGGAAACGAAATGGATAAAAAGCAATGAGCAAGAATCTGAATGATTATGTGACGCTCGGATGTTCGGGACTGCGCGTGAGTCCAGTCTGTCTGGGAACGATGACTTTCGGCAATGAATGGGGCTGGGGCTCGGAGGAGGAGGGAGCGCGCGCCGTCTTCGACCGCTACATCGATTTGGGCGGAAACTTCATTGATACGGCTGACGGCTACACTGAAGGGCACAGCGAAGAGCTGTTGGGGAAATTCATCACTGAGCGCGGTCTGCGCGACCGAGTTGTGCTGGCGACGAAGTTCACATTCAACGCCGAGGCGGGCAATCCGAACGCGGGCGGCAATGGACGCAAAAACATTTATCGCGCGCTCGAAGGTTCGCTTCGACGACTGCAAACGGATTATATCGATCTTTACTGGTTGCATGCGTGGGACACCATCACGCCGGTCGAAGAGGTGGTCTCAACACTAAACGATCTGGTACGCGCAGGAAAGATTCGGCACTACGGTTTTTCCGATACGCCTGCATGGTACGTCGCACGTGCGCAGACGATCGCAGAACAGGAAGGCAAGGAACGTCTGGTCGCGCTGCAACTCGAGTACTCGCTGGTCGAACGCAACATCGAGCGGGAACACGTTCCCGCTGCACAGGAACTCGGTCTCGGTATTACACCCTGGAGTCCGCTGGCCGGCGGCTTTCTTAGCGGGAAATACCATCGCGTAGGAAATAGCGGACAAGGAGAAGGCCGTCTGGAGATTACCAAAGACGTGCCCAATCCGAACTTTCAACGATTCAAAGAACGAAATTGGCGCATTCTCGATGCTCTTCTCGAGGTGTCGAAACAGATCAACCGTCCGCCGGCGCAAGTTGCGCTGAACTGGGTGGCAACGCAACCTGGCATTACTTCGACGATCGTTGGTGCTTCGAAGGTGACACAACTAGAAGATAATTTGCGGCTTGGCGAATTCGAGATTCCTGCCGACTTACGAAGAAGGCTCGATGAGGTAGGCAGCCTCGAACCGCTTCATCCCTACTCGTTTTTCGAACCGGGAATGCAGGGAATGATCAGCGGGGGCACGAGCGTCAAGCCATGGGGACCTACTCGCGTTTATGCGCCGCCATCGCAGGAGCCCGCGGGAGTGAAGGCAGAGGCCGCCAAGAAGTGACGACCCAAGGGACCCCGTGTTCTGATCTGCGCTGATTCAGACTTTGCTGGAGAGGCAAAACTCGTGGCAAAGAACTGCACTCATATTGATCAAATTCAAGCAGCGACGCCACTCACTGCTGGCTGTGAAGAGTGTTTGCGCACGGGAGACGAATGGGTGCATCTGCGTTCCTGTCTTACCTGCGGGCAGGTTGGTTGTTGCGATGATTCAAAGAACCAGCATGCTACGGCGCACTTTCATTCAACCCATCACCCAATCATCGAATCTCTCGAACCGGGCGAGGGCTGGCGCTGGTGCTATGTTGACGAAATCCTTGTTCCTTCTGAAGGTGGCCTTGCCAATGCGCATGAAGCAGAAAGCGACAGCATGATGAGTGACGACACGCGATCATCCAGGACAACCAAAGACAGGAGCGTGTCGCTGCCTCTGGTAGGCGATACCGCTGTGAATGGCCGTGGTTCAGGAATGTTCAAATCGATCTGCCAAAAAGTACGCCGGTGTAACAAGAAGAACCTCGAGCCAACAATCGAACTAGCTGTAGAGATCGCTCGCGAAGGACGTGAAGGGCGTCGCATCGGCACCCTGTTCACGTTTGGAGACGCTGACGCAGTGCTGGCGAAATCGCGCCCACTGATTCTTGATCCACTGGCCGGCCATAGTGAGGATGCGAGACAGATTAGAGATCCAAACCTTCGCGGCACAATCAAGGAACTGGCACAGCTTGATGGTGCCTTCGTGGTTTCTGATAAGGGCGTCGTAGTTTCGGCGTGTCGTTACCTGGACGCAACGGCTTCGGACGTAGCGTTGCCATACGGCATGGCCAGTCGTCACCTGGCTGGCGCGTCGATCTCACAAGTGACGGACGCTGTGGCGATCGTGGTTTCCGAAAGCTCGATGGTGAGAGTTTTCGATGACGGCAAACTCGTGGCGGAAATCATTCCCGAACTGTGGCTGATGGACCACTATAACGTGCAGCTGTCCACGCCTTACCAGGAGGAGCGCGTCGGCGACCTTGCGGTACTCACTGCCAAGGCTTGATGGGCTGTTTGAGTATTTTTGCGAGACGGCGAACCAAGATCGCGAGGACTTGCCCGGCTACATCCCGGGAACGACGACTCAGGACATCACGCATTGGAACTCCTACGCAATCGACCCAGGACATTCCGTATTCTTCCTGCACGCTCCGGTAATCTGATGCGCCCGTCAACGTCTGCTTCTTTGATCGCCGCTAACAGGCTCTCAACATTGCTGCGGCCGGTGTAGCGAACCTCATTGACGTAGAAGGTGGGCGTTCCCGTCACATGCTCATCAAATAGGCTGCGGTTGTATTCGGCCTCGATGTTCTTAAGAAAATTATTACCAGTCATATCGCGGGCGAATCTTTCCGCATCAAGTCTGATGCGTCTGGCATACTGCAGCAGGTCCGGATCCGCCAAGGCCTTTTGGTGCGTGAAGAGTTCGTCGTGCATCTCCCAGAACTTTCCCTGAGCAGCGGCCGCTTCAGAAGCTTCAGCGGCACGCAACGCATGAGGGTGAGTTCGCACATTTGGGAAGTGCCGAAAGACGAAGCGCAAGTTATCGCCCAACAGCCTCTGCACCTCTTTGATTACCGGATGGGCACGTCCGCAGTCGATGCATTCGAAATTGCCATACTCGAGGAGAGTCACGGGTGCTTCCTTTGGGCCAGCGGCATGGTCTTGTGCTGTCACCGTGTTCTTGAGGATGACAGCATGATTCAGCTGTGGTCTGTCTGAATTATCAGGGTCGTTTTCACTCATCTTACTTAGCTGAATTGCTCGTTAAGAACGGTCACCTTGCCGCAACGTGATTTGTCGACACTTCCGCTATCAATTTGTCATTTTCCCCAAGCACGATGGTTCTCACAATGCTGACAGTCTTGCCTTTCTTGACGAAAGAAGCAATAGCTCTCAGCTTGCCGGTTTTTTGATTGCCGGCAAAATTCGC
>DATBRN010000029.1:0-22605 GCA_036560225.1 Pyrinomonadaceae bacterium
CTCTCCTACACAACCGGTGGAAAGACATTGCAGCTGCACGTCTCAGGCGGCTTCATCGAAATAAAAGACGATCATGTTTCGGTGCTGGCTGAGATTGCGGAACGTCCGGAGGAAATCGATGCCGCACGCGCGCGTTTGGCGCGTGAACACGTGGAGAAGCAGTTGACCGCCTGGAGTGGTACTGAAGAGGATTTCGAAAAGGCCCGCGCCAAACTGGAGCGCTCGGTGGTTCGACTGCAACTCGCTGGTGGTGGATCACGAAGCTAGATCTCACTGGGACCGCGTGCGTCTCGCCCGCAAACACTGGGACCGCGGGCGTCTCGCCCGCACTGAGCGCGCAGCGCGAACAACCGCTTCCCAAGAAGCACCCTACCAGCAAACATTCCTGCTTAGACTGGATTTCTCTCGATGTACTAGCTCAACCCAACCGGTTGTTCGCGCTGCGCGCTCAGTGCGGGCGAGACGCCCGCGGTCCCAGTGTTTGCGTCCCAGTGTTTGCGTCTGAGAATTACGTCACGGTTATCCGCTACCCACTCTAATCGCCTCGCGCATCTCGGTAACCGCCCGTTCCAGTCCAATGAAGACTGAGCGTGAGATAATGCTGTGACCGATATTGAACTCCTTGACTTCAGAGATTACAGCCACAGCGCCTACGTTTCGATAAGTCAATCCATGGCCTGCTGCAACTAACAATCCGTACTGTTTAGCCAGAGCCGCACCTTCCCGCAGACGTCTTAATTCCTGACCAACACGCAGTGCGCCTTCGCCATGAAAGCCGTTGCTGCCGAGCGTCGCATCGGCATAAGGTGCGGTACACAGTTCGACTTGTTGAGCGTTCACTCCATGAGCAGCTTCGATCTGCTTTGGATCCGGGTCAATGAAGAGGCTTGCAAGTATTCCCGCCTCACGCAAACGAGCCACCGTGGCGCGCACGATAGCGGTGTTGGCTATTACATCGAGGCCACCCTCGGTAGTTATTTCGTTTGGTCCTTCCGGAACCAAAGAGACAGCATCAGGCCGGATTTCGAGAGCAATCTTCAACATCTCTTCTGTCGCTGCCATCTCCAAATTCAGATAGGTCATGAGGCTCGCGCGCAACGCTGCTAGGTCAGCGTCCTGAATGTGACGGCGATCTCCTCGCAAGTGAACGGTGATGCCATCGGCGCCGGCTTGTTCGCAGAGCATTGCCGCGGCTACGACGCTGGGCTCGGGAGCGCGCCGTGCCTGCCTGACGGTGGCGACGTGATCAATATTTACATTAAGCCGTGCGGTCATTTCTTCGAATTGTAAAGCAAACTGTTAGTTTACGTCAGCGTCGCGGGCATCCAGGCTCGGCTGTCCCAACGATGAACCTTATCCGTGTTAGTGCTAGCATCCCATGGCAGTGGTAATGTCGTCCGCAAACTAACAGTGTGCGTTACGTTTGTGCTTCCTGCGCACCTTTAATCGCCCGATCATAAACTCCGCGGCGCGCTTGTTGTCGGATTCTTCCGACCTCGCTCAGCATTTTCACGCTATCGCTCGCCACGTTGACCTTGCTTCCTTCAGCATGGTCCCAACGCACTGGAATTTCCTTGAGTCGCAAGCCCGCGCGATAGGCAACATATAACAGCTCGACGTCAAATCCGAAACGATCGATCGTTGCTCCTTCAATAATCGGTCGACAGGCGCTCATGCGAAAAGCTTTGAAGCCACACTGTGTGTCCCAAAACGGAAGTCCAGTGGCGAGTCGCACCGCCAGGTTGAAAACGCGACCACCCTGTTCGCGGCGCCACGGTTGGTGGATGCCAATCAAACTGCGGTCAAGCGCTCGCGAACCAAAGGCCAGATCGCATTCGCCTCGGATGATTGGGTCAATTAACTTGGGAGTCTCCGTAATCGGAGTGGAAAGGTCCGCATCAGTAAACAACGCGATGTCTCCGCGTGAAGCCAGCAGACCCAGTCTGACTGCACGCCCTTTTCCTAAATTTGATTGATAACTGATCACCGAAGTGTGCACAGTTCGCGAGTCGCTTAACTCTGCACGCGCCGTACCCGCCGTGTCGTCCGTTGACCCATCATCCACCACGATCAATTCTGACGCAGGGGCGTATTCGTTCAAATAGTCCACTATCGCGCGCAGCGACTTGCCGAGGCGAGCGCCTTCGTTATAGGCGGGAACAATGATTGACAGGGACAATGTCATCCTATTTGGCTCTTTCGAGCGAATATACCATAGCCGTGCGGCTCGGTTCTGTCTGAGGAAAAAGGGTCCTTGTGTTAATATTCTGGCAGTGTTGCCTCGCTCCCAGAGCCGGCGAATATTCCAAGTAAGCAAGTTATGACCAAACGATTCATCATTATTGCTTCTGCGTTAATCCTGATTGCTGCTGTTGTAGGCGGCACCATCGGACGTTCGCGCAGGTTCCGTCATAGTGCACCGGCAAAAGGCGTCGTTTCCTATACCGAGGCCGACGACATCGAAAAGGATTACAACGAGGCGATTTCGGCTATCTCCATCGAATATGCCGGTGACATCGACTACGAAAAGGCCACTCAAGCGGCCATCCAGGGCATGCTCTCCACGCTTGATCCACATTCGATGTATTTCCCATACAACGAATTCAAGAAGCTGAAGGAAGATCAAGACTCGAGGTTTTTCGGTATCGGGGTAACGATCGTCCAGCATCGTGACGGCGTCTATATCCAGTCAGCAGTGGACGGCACTCCCGCCGGACGGCTGGGGCTTCGTTATGGCGATCGCATCCTTGAAGTAGATGGCCAAGACGCGCGCGACTGGTCCAGCGAGCAGGTCTCCAAGAAGGTCCGCGGCGCCAGAGGCGAACCGGTTACACTCAAGGTGGAGCGCGCCGGCTCGGAAGCGCCCCTCAACTTTACAATCATCCGTGATTCTGTCCCGCTCCCGTCAATACGCAACGCTTACATGTTGCGTGCCGGAACCGGTTACATCGGTCTGACTGGCGGTTTTCAGAGCACGAGTGACGAAGAATTACGTAAGGCGTTGGACAAGCTGAAAAGCCAGGGCATGCGCCAGGTGATTCTGGACATGCGTGGCAACCCGGGTGGACTGCTCAATCAGGCAATTGATGTGGCCAGCGAATTCCTGCCGCGCGGGCAAGTGGTCGTGTCGGTTAAGGGTCGCACTGAATACAGCGATCCGATTGTTTACAAGTCCAGCGGGTCGGATCCTGAAGACGTGCCGCTGGTTGTTTTAATCAATGCGGGTACCGCATCAGCTTCTGAAATTGTTGCCGGAGCAATTCAGGATCATGGCCGCGGATTGATTGTCGGTGAAACGAGTTTCGGAAAGGGCCTGGTCCAACACGTTTTTCTGTTGCCGTTCAATACGGGGCTGACGCTTACTACCGCGCGCTATTACACTCCTTACGGACGATCTTTGCAGCGTGACTATTCAAGCGGATCGCTATACGACTACTACACGCGACATGAAGCGGAGCCGCGTGGGTCCCCAGCTCCATCATCTAGCCCTTCTTCAACCACACGAGAGGTCATTTCGTCGCTGGCGCAGGCTTCGCCAACGCCGCACCCACTGGGTCCGCCAGTAAAAACGGCAGCGGGCCGCGTCTTCTACGGCGGCGGTGGTATCACGCCGGATATCGATGTCAAACCGCTTACTTTTTCGCCCTTACGAAACCGCATAGCGGAAGCGGCGTTTCAGTTTACGCGACAACTGGCTGCCGGAGTCGTGCCCGGCCTTGAGGCTTACAAGGTCGAGACCGTGCAGTATGGCAAGAACGCAAAAGCTACCGATTACCCCATTAATGATCGAGTGATCGAAGCGTTTCGCAGCTTCGTGCGCACCGACACCTTATCGCAACTGACGCCAGCGCAGCTTGAGGAAGAGATTGAGTTTGTAAAACTGCGACTGCGTGAGGAAATTGTCACCGCCGCTTTTTCAAATGATGCGGGCGCGCGGATCTTGCTCGACAGTGATCCGCAGGTCTTGCGTGCACTTGAAGCCTTGCCCGATGCGAAGAGACTGGCCGAAAGCGTGCGCACCGGAACAGTAGCAAGTTAATCTAACGAGTGGAGGTTGATATGCGTTCGCGCAACTTCCTGATTAGCATTCTGCTGGCAGTAGCCTTCTGCGGTAATACCTACGCACAACGATCACAGCACTCCAATGAAACTGGATGGTTGCTGGAAGTGACGTTCCTCAAAGGCGCACCTCCTGCCTATGAGAGGGTGCGTTGGCCGGAATCGCAAACTCCGGGTGACTGGTTCGGACGCTTTGGTAAGGTGGCCGGCTGGCAACTGCCTGCAGGTGCTCAACCGATCCGCGCCGTCAGGATAGTGCCTCATCTGCAAGGGGAGACAGTTGCAGTCAAGGTCTCTGTAATGCGCGGCGAAAAGTTTATGGACGCCGAGGAGACGGTGGCAACCTACGATCTACCGGAAAATGAAAAAGTCACTATCGAATTATTGAAAGGTTTTGGTGTCGAGCCTTTCGAAATCAGGGCATTCAGATCCGCGCCTTTACTAGCTAATCCACCGGCTTCCATCAACAAAACAATATCTGTGGAAATCGTCGGCATCGAGCCGGTTGCCTCTGACATGCCTGAGTACAAGTTGACACTGCGCAACTTATCACAAAAAACGATCGATGCTTTGAGGGTTGAGATTGTAGCAGGACAGCGGGCAGTGAGCTCCGGGATGCCTCAGGGATTAGATGGAAAGCCTTTGATGCTGGCAGGCGAAACTGTTCAGGTGCGGCTTCTCATGAGAGTGACTGCGGATCGTGCGGGAGACGCTTATGCTCCCGTAGTGCCCTTGCAACAACAAGTCGTCATCAAGTCGGTTATTTTTGCTGACGGTACGACTGAAGGCATTACGGAAAGAGATATGGAATCGGGAGCAGGATTTCAGAGCGTCAAGTTTGGTCGCCGGATTGAATTGCAACGAGCCCTCCCGCTATTTGCTGCTGCACTCGAGCCGGCTGCCACGTCGTCTGGAGGAGTCAAGGCGTTTCGATTGCAGCTGGAAGCTCTTGACGTTGGAATAAGCGAGGCGGAGCTGGGCGAGCTTCAGCAGAGGTTCCCCACTCGCGAATCAAGAGTTCTGAAGCCGCCGGTCGAGCTTGGAATTCACCTCATGCGCAAAGAGATGCTCGATCAGCTGATACGTTTTGAGTCCAAGCCGGATGAGAAAGATTTTAGATCCTGGCTGATTGATGCCAGAGAACGTTACTCGCGTTGGTTAGCTCGCCTTGAAGCAGTTGATGCATCGCAGCCTTGAAGGTTGTCACTCCTCAACCACGCGCGCAATCACACACTTTAGATAGTAAGTTTCCGGCACTCCCAAAAGGATGGGGTGATCGCTGGCCTGCATTCGCTTCTCAATCAGCTGCAGTTTCCGGTGAGCGTCATTCGCCGCCTCGGCGATTATCGTTAAGAACATCTCTTCCGACATGTGATACGAACAGGTGCAGGTCACTAGTGTCCCCCCGGGATTCAGCAGCTTGATTGCCCTTAGGTTGATTTCTTTATAGCCGCGCGCGGCGGGTTTCACGCTCGCGCGATTCTTCGCGAAGGCGGGTGGGTCGAGGACGATGGTGTCAAAGCGTTCGCCGGCTGCTTCCATTTCGCGCAACGCATCGAAGACGTTTGCCTCGCGAAACTCGACGTTGGTTGCGTTGTTCAGTTCAGCGTTTCTGCGGGCCGCCTGTGTTGCGTCAGCCGAGATATCGATTCCTATGACGCTATCGCAAACGCTAGCGAGCTGCAGAGCAAACGCTCCGTTAAAGGTAAAGCAATCAAGGGCGCGACCACGGGCGACAGCGCGTGCGGCAATGCGGTTCTCTCGCTGATCCAGGAATGATCCCGTCTTTTGGCCGGAGAGTGGTGCAACCAGGAAACGAATACCATCCTGCAGTATTTCAAACTCTTCCGGAGGCTGACCGTAAAGCGCACCCGCCGCCAGCCCGAGACCTTCATGTTGGCGGACCTTCACATCGTTGCGTTCGATTATCGCGCGTGGTGTGAAGTGTTCTACCAGTAATTCGACCAGCAAGGATTTGATGTTTTCGGAGCCTTGCGCAAGTGTTTGCAGCACCAGTACGTCATCGTAGCGATCGATAATAATCGACGGTAGTAAGTCACCTTCGGAGTACACCAGGCGATAGGCGTTGGTCGCTGAAGCTATTCCTGCGCGCCGGGCCACAGCTTCGAGAATTCTTTTTCGCCACCATTCACGATCGATGGGAGTTTCCGTGTGGCTCAGAAACCGCAGCGCGATTTCCGAACTATCACTAAAGAACGCTTGGCCGACGAAGTTCTGCTTCGGGTCGCTGACGACGACAATTGAACCGCCCGCGGCTTCTTTTGTTTCAAGGACGTCACTGCGATAGATCCAGAGATGTCCGCCGCGAATGCGATCCGCGCCACGTTTTGTAACGGTCACTTCACTCATGGGCGACTACTCTGACATAGGCGTGACGCTATGCCAACGCGTGGTGGGCCTAGGTCAGAGGTCAGAGGTCAGAGATCAGAAGTCAGAAGTCAGAGGCCGGAGGTCAGTGGCGATGAATCACTCAAGCAGCATAAATTTGCAGGTAGGGAAGGTGGGCTTGCCCCCGCCCAGAGCGCCGATGGCGCGAGCGCGGAGCAAGAGAGCTCAATTGCAGCGTGGGTCGAGCGATCTTCCAAATCCCGAAAATTGATGCACCTTGAGCAGCACTCTCTTGCTTGCATAATCGCGACGCTGCGGCGGGGGCAAGCCCATCTTCCCTACCTGCGAATTTATGCTGCTTGAGTGATTCATCGCCACTGACCCCTGACCCTTAACTTCTGACTCCTGACCTCTAACCTCGAGTCATGCTGCCCGATAACAAAGCCAAAGTGCCATCCTCCCGTATTCTATGTTAGGCTTTTCGAACGCTTTGCACTGCAATTGATCAAAAGCGGTTTTGCGGAAACTCGAAACCTGAAGCATCATGGCAACCAAGTCACAGACAGAGCGACCCCATCGCTTTGAGACGTCGTCCGGAATCGATCTCCCAGCCGATTTCAATCCTTCCAATACCGAGCCGGTCGAGTACGACAGAGATCTGAATTCACCAGGCGACTTTCCGTATACGCGCGGTATTTACTCAAACATGTATCGCGGCCGGCTTTGGACCATGAGGCAATATGCCGGCTATGCCACGGCCGAAGAATCAAACGCGCGCTACAAATATCTGCTCGCGCAAGGTACTACCGGGCTGTCAGTTGCCTTTGATCTTCCTACCCAGATCGGTCTGGATTCAGATGCCCCGCTGGCTAAGGGCGAAGTCGGCAAAGTGGGCGTAGCAATCGACTCGTTGGAAGACATGCTGAGATTGTTTGACGGGATTCCACTCGACAGCGTGTCAACTTCAATGACTATCAACGCGACGGCTTCAACGTTGCTCTGCCTCTATCTCGCAGTCGCGCGCAAGCAGAACGTTTCTTTCGACAAAGTCAAAGGTACTTTGCAAAACGACATTCTTAAGGAGTACATCGCGCGCGGCACCTACATCTATCCGCCCAGGCCGTCGCTTCGTTTGGTTACTGACACCTTTGCTTTCTGCGCGCGGGAAGTGCGGAACTGGAACACCATCTCGATCAGCGGGTATCACATCCGCGAGGCTGGCTCGACGGCGGTGCAGGAGGTTGCCTTCACTCTGGCGGACGCAATCACTTACGTCGAAGCCGCACTGGCAGCCGGTCTCGATATTGATGAATTTGCCCCTCGTATTTCTTTCTTCTTCAACGCGCACAACAACCTGCTGGAAGAGATTGCGAAGTTTCGCGCGGCTCGGCGGCTCTGGTCACATATCATGCGCGACCGTTTCAAGGCGCGCGACCGGCGTTCGATGATGCTTCGCTTTCACACGCAGACAGCGGGCTCTTCGCTGACCGCGCAACAGCCGGAAGTAAATGTGGTGCGGACGACCATCCAGGCCCTGGCCGCCGTGCTTGGCGGGACCCAGTCGCTGCATACCAACGCGATGGACGAAGCTCTAGCATTACCCACCGAAGACGCGGCGCGAGTGGCTTTGCGTACGCAACAAGTTATTGCATACGAGTCGGGGGTCGCTGATATAGCAGATCCCATGGCTGGTTCATACACCATTGAGCAGCTCACGCACGAGATAGAGCAGGGAGCCGCCCACTACGTGCAGAGGATTGATGCAATGGGCGGAATGTTGCGCGCGATCGAGTCGGGTTACGTACAGAAGGAGATTCAGGAGTCGGCTTATCGTTATCAACAAGCGATTGAAAACGAAGACGCCATTGTTGTCGGTGTGAATCGTTTTCAGAGTAAGGATGAGACAAAAGTTCCGACGCTACGCGTGGATCCGGCCGTTGAGCAACAACAAGTGGAGCGCGTGCGTGCAGTTCGTAGCCGGCGAAATTCAGCGGTTACTGAGACGGCGCTGGCGAAGCTGGAAGAAGCGGCGCGTGGCACGGAGAATCTCTTGCCCAGAATTCTTGAATGCGTCGAGGCTTACGCGACTGTCGGCGAGATCAGCAATCGCTTTCGCAGTGTTTGGGGCGAATACCAGGAAACGTCTACGGTGTGAAAGGCCTTAAATCGTCAACCGCGACACGGCTTCGCCGTCTGATGTGCGGAATGGCTTCGCCTTTCCGTCAATGTCCCTAACAGTCGTCGAGGCTACGCCTCGGAATCGGAGGCGCAGCCTCTGAGTATTTTGTACAGAGTGCCGGAAACGCAGAGCCATTCCGCACATCAAGCGGCCAAGCCGCGAAGGAATTTTGAAAATACGGGTTCACTTATGCCGCATCTGCTCGAAGTTAATAACCTGCAAACACACTTTCCGACGCGTGCCGGACTGGTGCGAGCGGTTAATGGTGTAAGTTTCTATTTGGATTCAGGTGAGCTGTTGGGGCTGGTGGGAGAGTCGGGCTGTGGAAAGTCGATAACCGCGCTTTCAGTCATGCGGTTGATCTCGCCGCCGGGAAAAATCGTGGGCGGCGAGATTAAGTTCGATGGCAAGGACCTGCTGAAGTTGTCAGACGCGGAAATGCGTCAGATTCGCGGGGACGACATCGCAATGATCTTTCAGGATCCGATGACCTCGCTTAACCCCGTTTACACCGTAGGCGAACAGATTGCGGAGGCACTTCGTTTGCATCGAAAGCTTTCGCGCAAAGCAGCACGCGCGGCGGCAATCGAAGCGATGCGCGAAGTTTCCATCCCCGACCCGGGAAGGCGAATTGACGATTACCCTCATCAATTATCAGGCGGAATGCGCCAGCGCGTAATGATTGCGATGGCGCTCGCCTGCGATCCGAAGTTGCTGATTGCGGATGAACCAACGACTGCGCTCGACGTCACGATTCAGGCTCAGATTCTTGAGCTCCTGGATGAACTGAGAAAACACCGGGAGCTGGCGGTGCTATTGATTACGCATGATCTCGGTGTGGTGGCCGAAGTTGCCGATCGAGTAGCGGTGATGTATACAGGGCGCATCGTTGAAGAATCACCGGTCGAAGAGTTGTTTGCGCGTCCCAAACATCCATACACCGAAGGATTGTTGCGGTCTGTACCGAAGCTTACTGCCGCCGATGTGCGCAAGAAAGAGCGATTGGAAACAATCGAAGGAACCGTTCCCAGCCCGACCGAGTTACCGCCCGGCTGTCATTTCGCGCCCCGCTGTCCCCATCGGATGCCGCGTTGCACTGAAGAAGAGATTCCCCTTTACGATCTTGAAGGCAATGTGAAAGTACGCTGCGTGCTTTTCGATCTAGCGGCGGCTGTGACTGCGGACCATCACGTGGAAGCAGAACGATTAAATGACGGCAGCAGGTAGGAAAAGATTTTCCATTTCTCATTTGTCATTTTTCATTTGCTATTGCTTCCCGACCGCTCCTGAGTGTGTTGAGGTAGATCTCAAGAATGGAAAATGAAAACTGAAAAATGACAAATGGAAAATGGATTGGTTGCTGCGATAGGTAAAGCCCAACAAGACGCACTCGTGGAGGTACGCGGGCTTGTTAAGCACTTCGCTGTTGAGGGCAGTGATGATGTGGTTCGCGCCGTCGATGGTGTTTCGTTTCAAGTTTTTTCCGGCGAAACCCTCGGGCTGGTAGGTGAATCCGGTTGCGGCAAATCAACCGTAGGACGTTGTTTACTTCGCCTAATCGAGCCGACCGCCGGCGAAATCAAGTTTGAAGGCCGCGATGTGCTGTCGTTGGGCAAGACTGAAATGCGAGAGCTTCGACGCCAGATGCAGATCGTATTTCAAGATCCCTACGCCTCACTCAACCCGCGCATGAAGGTCGGCGACATCGTTGGTGAGCCTCTCGTCATTCATAACATCGGCACAAAAAAAGAAAGACGCGATCGAGTTGCGGAGTTGTTGAAAAGGGTCGGACTTGACCCGGATTACCGTAACCGTTACAGCCACGAATTCTCCGGAGGCCAGCGACAGCGAATCGGGGTTGCTCGCACGCTCGCGCTCAATCCAAAACTCATCGTCGCCGACGAGCCCGTCTCGGCACTGGACGTTTCCGTGCAGGCACAGGTAGTGAATTTGCTTCAGGATCTGCAGCAGGAATTTGGTCTTTCGTACCTCTTCATTTCCCACGGGCTGGCAGTTGTCGAGCACATCTCCACGCGCGTCGCGGTGATGTACCTGGGACGAATTGTGGAAGTGGCAACCGCAGCTGACCTTTACGCCACGCCTCTGCATCCCTATACAAAGGCGCTGCTGTCTGCGATTCCCATTCCGGATCCCAAACAGAAACGCGAGCGGATCGTTTTGGAAGGTGATGTGCCCACGCCGATCAATCCCCCATCAGGCTGCCGCTTCCGCACGCGTTGCCCAATAGCTATTGACGAGTGTGCGCGAATTGATCCAGAGTTGCGCGAAATTTTGCCGGGCCACGAGGTCGCATGTATTCGCGTTGCCGGTTGGGCTGAGGCGGCGAAAAGTTGAAACGTCGTTATATAACTACGGAGGACAAAAAAACAAATGAGCGATCCCAACAGCGACTTTCAAGCACCACCACCGCCACCGTTTCCCGGCACAGAAACTCCTTCCGGCCCCTCAATGTCAACTGCCCAGACATTAACGGGTATTTTCCTTGAACCCGGCCAGGTGTTCGAATCGTTGCGCAGTCGACCGCGATTTCTCGCCGCTGCGATCATAATAACGGTGGCTTTGCTAGCCTTCACGGCTGTCTTTTTTCAGCGTGTGGGATATGAGAGGTTTATCACCGAGACGGTTGAGAATTCTCCACGTGCTGATCAAATGACGCCGGAGCAGAAAGAACAAGCGACCCGCATTCAGAGTGGGCCGATTGTGAAGACGATATATTACGCCTCGCCTATTCTGATTATAGCGATCATCCTGGCTGCTGGAGGTGGCTTGTATCTACTAGGCTCGATGCTGATGGGGAAGGCGTTAACCTACAAGCAAGCAGTGGCTGTCTGGGCCTATTCGAGCATGCCGCCTTTGCTGATCGCGATGATTCTAAATATCGTGCTGCTATTCATAAAATCGCCAGACGACTATGACATCATTCACGCTCAGCGTCGCGGCCTGGTCCAGGCGAATCTCGGGTGGCTAGTCGATCCAAAAGCGTCGCCATTGCTAGCAACGTTCCTGGGCTCCCTCGACCTGTTCGCCTTCTATGGATTGTTTTTGGCGGCTTTGGGATTGAGGAAAGTTGGAAAGATGTCTTCTAGCACAGCCTGGACGATCGTGCTGATTATCTGGGTTATAGGCACGATAATTCGCCTTGCCTTTGCGGCTATCTTTGCTCGCGCAATGTAAAGAAAAGCTACTCGTATCTTAGTGATTCGATCGGATCAAGACGCGCGGCTTTCCAGGCGGGCCAGATGCCAAAAATCAGACCAATGCCCACGCTGGCAACAAAACCTCCGATCGGGGCCCACAGAGGCACATAAGAGGGCATTATCAGTCGCAGCAGAAAGGTCAGGAGCCAGCCAATCGAAAGCCCGATAAGACCACCGAAGCCGGTGAGTGTTGCGGCCTCGATCAGGAATTGCCACATGATGTCGCTGCGGCGGGCCCCGATTGCCTTACGTACGCCAATCTCACGCGTTCGCTCAGTGACCGAAACAAGCATGATGTTCATCACACCAATGCCGCCCACCATAAGTCCGACCGAAGACACGACCACCATTGCAATAGCCACGCCACTCAGGATTGAGCGGAAGTTGCTGAGAAATAGTTCGGCAGTTTGCAAACCGAAGTTATCGGGTTTACCAAAGGGGACTTGCCGGCGTACACGCAAACGATCCGTGATCTGATCCATCGCCTCATCCATTTTCCCCTTGCGCGCCACGGCCAAGATGTAGACGTCGTTCGAACCGGGTTTGAGTTTGCGGGCGACGTTGAAAGGCACATAGATGACATTGTTCTGATCGTCATCACCGCCGCCAAGCAGGAATTGCTCGCGCTTTTCCAAAACCCCTACCACGCGAAACTGACGGCCCCCAATTGCGATTTCATTTCCCACGGCTGACCCGAAGGGAAAAAAGTCCTGCCCGACAGAAGAGCCGATTACTGCTACTTCTTCGTTGTTATCGTTTTCGTATTGGGTAAAGAACCGACCCTCTTTAATGATCTGCGTTCCGGCGCGTTCGAAGTCGGGCAATGTTCCTTGCAGGGCAATGGCGGCAGAAGTCTTTCCTGGGCCGCTCACCATTATTTTCTGGCCGAAGAAATTATTGCTAATGTCGAGAAAGGGAACTGAAAGCTCGACGGCCGGTAACTGCGCCAGGTCGATCGCGTCATCGTAGGTGAGGTCTTTACGCATTCGTTCCTCACGCGAAAGCCGACCGATATGAATGCCGGAATTGTACTTGATTATGTAGATTGAATTGGTGCCGTACGACTCGAGCTCCTTCTTTACTGCAGTATCTACCCCACTAATGATCGAAGAAATGAGCATCACGGTAATCACACCGATCATCACACCGAATACTGTCAGAAAAGAACGCAGTTTATTGGCCCGCAAGGTGTCGAGTGCCATCTTTAAATTTTCATAGATGTCGCTGCGGAATAACTTCATACATTCAACCTTCGCCTAACTATTCAGGAGCAGCGGGCAGCACCAGTCGGCCTCACCAGTCGGCAGGAGCAGTCGGCAGGAGCAGTCGGCAGGAGCAGTGAAACACGCTCTCGGGTTCTTCGATGACAAATGAAAAATGTGAAATGATATATGGAAAATTTTTCATTTGATAATTTTCATTTCTCATTTGTCCTTGGAAAACATAATACAAGTTTCCGTTCACGTCCTGCTCCTGCCGACTGCTCCTGCCGACTGCTCCTACTCTTCTTCAGTCAGCTCGTAGAGCCTCAATGGGATCAAGCCGGGCCGCTTTCCAGGCTGGAAAGACGCCCGCGGCGATGCCAATTGCACCGGTCACACCAATGGTTATCACGATGGCCCAGATGGATAGATTCGTGGGGAAAAAGATCGATGTCATGATTATGCCGATAACCCACGCCAGGAAAACTCCGACTAAGCCGCCGATTGCTGATAGTGTTACAGCTTCAATCAGAAACTGCTTCAGCACATCTATCTTTCGGGCTCCGAGTGACTTGCGAATGCCTATCTCTTTTGTTCTTTCCGTCACCGATACGAGCATGATGTTCATGATCACTATGGCTCCAACAAGCAACGCAATACCCGGAACAAAAATAGCCACGATGAACGTTGGTCCAAGCAAGCGATCACGAAATCCAGTAATCGCATCGGGAGTCACAATGCCAAAATTGTCTTTCTCATCCTGCTTCAGATGCCGGCGCGAGCGCAACAGAAACCTGGCTTCATCGACCGCATCCTTGAAAGTATCGTCGGACTTAGAGGTCGCTTCGAAGTAGAGCAGGCGATTGCGGGTGAATCCCCCAAAGTTATTGCCGTAAGTCTTAAGCGGCAACGTTACAAAGTTATCCTGTGGCACTCCGAAGACTGTTCCTTTCGCGACAGCTACACCAATGACGCGATAAGGCAGACCCGCAACATTGATCTCTTCTCCGATCGCGGTTGCTTCACCTGCGGGAAAGAGCGCGTTCGCGACATCCATGCCGATAAAAGCGACACGCACTGCGCCATCGTTTTCGCTATCGCTGAAGTAGCGACCTGCAGCCACGTCAATGTTGTCGATCTCGCTTATGACCGGCATCGAGCCATCGACGGGCACATCTTCAACGAATTTAGAGCCGCGCTTTACGAGCGACCGGCTAGCACGGGCTTTCGCGCCAATCTTATTGATTAGAGTTGCACGCTGTTTCAGGTATTCATAGTCTTCGAGCGTTAGCTCCTTGTTCCGTCGTTGGGCTGCAGCGATGGAATCCAGATCCTTGAAGTCTTCGAAATTGAAACGCTGAATCGTAAACGACTGCGAACCAATGCCCGCAATCTTCTCGTCGATATATTTGTTGAATCCCGATATGAGCGAGACCACCACCACGAAGGCGGTGACTCCTATGACCATGCCGAGCAATGTTAGCGCTGAGCGCAGCTTATGCGCCCAGATCGCAGAGATCGCAAGTTTTAGAGTTTCGATAAGCTTCACGTCAACCTACTACGGCGTAGCTCCTCGTTTTAGTTTCGTCATTCCCAGCGCAGCGCCTCAATAGGATCGAGTCGCGCCGCTTTCCACGCCGGCCATAAACCGAAGACTATGCCCACCGCGGCAGAAATGCCGACACCGAGCGCTATTGCCCAGATCGGTACATAAGCCGGAAGCGGCGAATACTTGTTGATTACGAAAGCAAGCAATTCTCCCACACCCAGCCCCGCCAATCCGCCAATCGCGGTCAGCACCACCGCCTCAATTAAAAACTGCGACAGTATATTCAAACGCGTTGCGCCAACCGCCTTGCGGACGCCAATCTCTTTCGTACGTTCGGTCACCGAAACCAGCATGATATTCATGACTCCAATTCCGCCAATCATCAGGGCAACAAAGGAAATTGCCGTGAGCACCAACGCCGTCGCGCCGGTGAGTTGATTGTAGATGTCCAGCAAAGAGTCCTGAGATGAGATACCGAAGTTGTTACGCTCGGTTGGCGGTACACGACGCCGGCGCCGCAGGATATCGGTGATCTCGTCTATCGCTGATTTAACGTACGCACGAGATTTTGGCCGAACGATAATGAAAAAGACCACCTCCGGGAAGGGGCGATCGGGGTAATACTTATCGAAAGTGCTGACGGGTATGAAAATGGAATTATCGCGCGACTGGCCGAAGAAATTTCCGAGCGGCTCCATCACGCCGACCACATGATAAGGGTTCCCGTTGATGCGAATGTCTTTTTCAATCGGATCCTCATAGGGAAATAGCGCGTGAACAACATCCACTCCGAGAATGCAGATGTTGGCGCGGCTGTCCATGTCGAAATCTTTTATGAACCGGCCACGCGCCACGTATTGCGAATGAACGAACTCGTAATAAGGCGTAATCCCGAGCAGAATCGGAGTGTCTGTTTGCTTATCCTGATAACGCGCAGTTACCGCAATCATACGATGGATTGGCGAAACACCGGCCACCGAAGGAGCCTCTCGACGCAGAGCGTCGGCATCGTCCATCGTGAGATCCTTTCGATGAATCTCTTCCGGACCGGGAGGACGACCAAAACTGGGCTCAAACTTCGAAATGAAGATGGTATTTGAACCCAGCGACTCTACCTGATCGGCAAAAGCCTTGTTGAGCCCTTGAATGATCGACACCATGAAGATGACGGTTATCACACCAACACTAACACCAAGAATCGTCAATGACGAACGCAGCTTGTTTGCACGCAGCGTGTCAAAAGCCATCAACGCGGATTCTTTGATGTCGTCAAGTCCCATAATTAAGTAGAAGGAGCAGTCGGCAGAGAAAGAAGGAGCAGTCGGCAGGGACAGTCGGCAGGAGCAGTCGGCAGGAGTATGAAAGGTAAATTTTGCAGCTGGGGTTTGCGATGACAAATGAGAAATGTGAAATAACTAATGAAAAATTTTCCATATCTCATTTCACATTTCTCATTTGTCATTGGAAAAACCCTGCTCCTGCCGCCTGCTCCTGCCGACTGCCGACTGCCGCCTGCCGACTGTCCTTACTCGGCTCGCAGTGCTTCAATCGGATCCAGGCGCGCGGCACGCCAGGCGGGCCAGAGCCCGCTGATGATTCCCACTAAAGATGAGACGCCCACTCCCAGCACGGCCGAAGCAACACTAATCAACAGCGGAAATCCTATCAGCGCTGCAATCAGGTAGGCGAGGCCAAACCCGGTAAGCACGCCGATCGCACCGCCAATCGCCGTCACCATAACAGCTTCGATCAGGAACTGCGTCAGGATGTCTTTTTGTCGCGCGCCGATAGCCTTGCGTATTCCGATCTCTTTAGTTCGTTCCGTAACCGAAACCAGCATGATGTTCATCACCACGATGCCGCCAACAACCAGCGATATCGCGGCGACTGCGATCGTGACGATGTAGATATTGGAAGTTGCCTTGCCGTAAAGGTCGAGGAACACGTCCTGCGTCTCCAGCGAAAAACCTTCATCTTCTTCCTGGTTAAAGACGCCGCCTCGCCGGTTGCGCATGATGGTGCGTACCTGATCTTCAGCGGACTCGAGTTGCTCGGCTTTCGGAACCTGAATGAAAACTACGATTGAATCGCGCGCACCATAAATTTTTTGGTATGTCGAGTAGGGGATGTACGCGACGCTGTCTCGTGACGCGCCAAATATTGAGCCGAGTGCCTCGAGCACGCCAATGACTTGAAATGGCCGCCCCGCAATTCTGACCTCCTGGCCGATAACACGGTCCGCTGAAGCTCCCCCAAAAAGATTTGTCAGCGCGTCGGGTCCCAGCACGCAGATTTCGCGACCGGAGACACCTTCTGCATCGGTCCAAATCCGTCCTGCGTCAATACTGCGACCGTCTATATCAAACATCGTGGCCGGCGTGACGCCGCGAATGGTTACGTTCTCGAATTTCTGATCATTATGTTTGACAGTCTCTCTTACATTCGCAGCCACACCCACGCGCCAGCAGGCGCTGCAAAGGCGAGCTATCGCATCAGCATCCTCATGCGTAACGTCCTTGCGCTTATTGAATTTGACGAACTCCTCACGCGACCTGATGATCTGCGGACGCTTCGAGATTGTGAAGACCGTAGAACCCTGCGATGAGAATGTGGTCGCGACTTTGTTGTCGAGCCCCTGGATGATAGTAACAACTGCGATCACCGCCGCTACGCCTACGACTATGCCCACCAGCGTGAGCGCGGTACGCATCTTGTTCTGTCGCAAACTGCCGAGGGCAACGAAGAACGCTTCCCACAAAGCTGTCACACGGAAAAATGAAAACGAACGTTTTCTCGTTGGAGAAAACGCCCGTTCTGTGGAAGCGTTGTCGATCGGCGTTGTTTCTTCGGGGGTCATCGCAAGAACAGAAGTCGCTTGCTTCCGCCTGATTGCTTACCTGATCTTCTCATCTTTTTCTATTAGGCCGTCGCGAATCGAGACTACGCGGTGCGCACGGGCGGCGATGTCGTGCTCGTGCGTGACAACGATGATCGTGTTTCCTTCTCCGTGTAAGCGTTGGAAGAGATCCATGATCTCCATACTCGTATGCGTATCGAGTGCGCCAGTTGGCTCGTCGGCCAGAAGTATTGAAGGATGGTTAACCAGGGCGCGAGCAATAGCCACGCGCTGGCGTTGTCCTCCAGACAGTTCATTAGGACGGTGCATTACCCGATCGGCCAGGTCGACGGACGTCAGCGCCTGTTTGGCCATCTCATGTCGCTTGGCCGATCCAACACCGCCATAGATCAGTGGTAGCTCTACGTTGTGAAGTGCCGTGGCGCGAGCCAGCAGATTAAAAGTCTGAAAGACAAAACCAACTTCCTGGTTGCGAATGCGCGCCAGCTCGTCGTCGTCCATTTCGGAGACGTTCTTGTTGTTCAGCCAATATTCACCACTGCTCGGCGTGTCGAGACAGCCGATGAGATTCATCAAGGTCGATTTCCCGGAACCGGACGGTCCAATAATCGCGATGTACTCACCCTTGGGAATGTCAAAGGAAACGCCGTGAAGCGCGTGCACTTGCTCGGAGCCCATCTGGTACGTCTTCCAGATCTCACGCATCGAAATCAGCGCACTGGCGTCGTGTGGCTGACCCGATTTTGGCTGTGCCGTTAAAACACCCGGCTCTGGCGGTGATACGAGTGTAGCGTCGCTCATTAGCTGCCCTCGTTCGCGTTCGCGTTCGCGCCCGTCTTGGGTTCTTGTTTTTTCACCTTCATGCCGTCCTTGAGTGTCTTCAGTACGCGGCTCGGGCCCCTGACGATTTCCATGCCAGGCTTGACGCCGCTGGTGATCTCAATGTCAGCTTCGCCCGTGATTCCGGTCGTCACTTCGATAAACCTGACCTTGTTTGCTTCCAGCAGGTAAACACCCTTGATGCTCTTCGGCTTTTCGCCACTCGACGGTGTCGGCGCTGCGCCGGCAACCGTGGGAGACGGGGTTGGAGGTGCTTTCTCAACAATTGCCTCGAGTGGCACGGCCACCACATTGTTCTTGGTCTTCGTCGTGATCGTTGCCGTGGCACTCATACCAGGTCGCAAGCTGTTGCGAACGTCATCAGGCATGTCGCGCAACTCAACTGTAACTTTGAACTCCTTTGCCTCCTGAACATTCACTCGATTCGAGAGCCCGCCGAGAGTGTCCGACTTGGAAACGGCGAGCGGATTCTTCTGCGTAACGACCGCAGTTAATTCCTTGTCACCGAGAGCGTCAACCTTGACTTTGGCTTGTTGTCCTACCTCGACGTTGGAAATCTCTGTTTCGTCCACGTTGACCTCCACATTGATCGTGGACATGTCAGCGATCGTCATCAATGGCGTGGTAGACAAGGTTGCCACCGCATATTCACCGACGCGCGTAGGAATGTCGGCGACAACGCCATTGAGCGGTGAAAGCTGGGTCGCTTTCGAACGTTGACTGGATTGGCCGCGCAGCAAAGCTTGCTGCTGGCTGGCACGCATCTCGGACGACTTGATTCCGGTCTTTGCTTCCTGGACCGCGATTTTTTGCAGGTTCGCTCTTTCGATAGCTTCTTTCACCGCAATACGTTGAGATTCCAGATTCGCCTTTGCCGTCTGCAAAGCAATCTTGGCCTGATCGTAACGATCACGGGCGGTGTCGTATTCTAATCGTGAAGCAACGCCGGTTTCGATGAGGTCGCTGTAGCGTTTGAGTTCTCGTTGTGCGGTATTCAAATCGACCTGGGCCCGATCGACAGCTGTTTGTAATGCCACCAGTTGCTGCCGGGCCGAAGCCACTGACGACTCGGCGACGACCAGGCCTTGCTCGGCATTTGAAACAGCGTTGCGGGCGCTTTGTACATCGTTAATAGCCTGCTGCGCGGCCGCCCATTGAGCTTCCTGGCTCGATTGAAGTTGCGTAGGATCGATGCGGACCAGCGGCTTGCCCTGCGTCACCTGGTCCCCGGCATTTACGTAGATCTCTTCGATTCGTCCGGCTACTTCGCTCGTCAGTTTGATATATCGAACCGGTCTCACTTCGCCCGACGCGGTTACCGTCTGTCGGAGTTCGGGTTTAACCTCCAACTTGACGGTAGTTACTTCTGGTTCGTCCTTGCGGCTGGCAAATACGCTAATGATAATAATTAGCGCCAACACCGCGACGGCCGCGACCGCGATAATGATTTTCTTCTTCCGGTTTAGAGCCATACATTGTTCCTTAATTCGGGGGGTTAACTTACTATTTTTTCAGCGAAATACACAGCGAACCTGAAACCAGTCCGGTTCGTGTAACTCTTACGTCAAAATCCAGCAAACAGTTTCACTTAAGGCAGGAGGCAGGAGCAGTCGGCAGGAACAAAAAGATAGGGGCAGTCAGCAGGAGCAGTCGGCAGGAAGAAAGTCTTCAGCGCCTCCTGTGACCGCTCCTTGCGCCATCTTCTGCGCCCAACACTTGCTCGGTTGGTTCTACTACCTCTTCTATTCACGATTTACAAATCCTGCCTCCTGCTCCTGCCTCCTGCTCCTGCTCCTGCCTCCTGCCTCCTGCTCCTGCTCCTGCTCCTGCTCCTGCCTCCTGCTGCTGCCTCCTGCTCCTGCTCCTGCCTCCTGCTGCTCTGGCGCCTGCCTCCTGTTGCTTTATTGGCGACTCGCAGACTTTCGCGCTAGAATGACCCGCCGTTCCTAAACTCAGTTCTTTCGCACAATTGAGAATTTATCGCGGATCGGGTGCGGGTCGCAAACCTCCAAAAAACTATGATTACGTGTGAAAGGTGCAAATCCCCCAACCTCGATGGCGGCCAGTATTGTGAAGAATGCGGAGCGCCATTACGCCCCAATTCGCGATCAGGTCCGGGGCAGAACCCCTCAGGCGTAAATATGTTGAAGCCCGGAGCAGAAGGACAGAATGGTTCCCATTCGCCGGCAGAAATCCAGCAGCCTGAAATGGCAGCAGGAAAGGCTGGCGGTGCGGCGGTCAATCTTTCCTCATCTCTTGGGCCAACCGACAAGCCCCACGCGAAACTGGTTATCGAACGCGGCAAATCCGTAGGCAAACAGTTCATGCTCAGTTCCGCGGAGTCTAATATCGGACGGTGGGACGCTGACGGAGGAGTTTTTCCCGACGTTGATTTGGACTCTGATGATCCGGAAGCGAAGGTCTCGCGACGTCATGCCCGCATTACGTTCAGCGATGGAAAATATCTTCTGGAAGACCTGGGCTCTACGAACGGAACTTTTGTTAATCGCGGAAAAAGATTGACGCCGGGAGCTCGGCAACCATTGAACGATGGCGACGAGATTATCGTGGGTAAAACTTTTCTGCGCTTCCGCGTCGTTAAGTAGTTGGCCGCTGTAACACAAGCTGTTAGCGAAAGCCCGCAGGCAGGACATGTGGCGGTCCTGTTGGTCGTGCTAACAGTTAGTAATACAGCGCCGGCAGTCGGGTTTTGGAATAATGGCTAAGTGTCTCCAATGCGGTACGACAACAGTACCCGGTGAGGCGTTCTGCAGCAACTGCGGAGCGAGGAACCCTGCGCTGGCGAAGGAGTCGAGTGCGTCTCCCGGCCCTGACAGCGATGCCGCCGACGATGCCGGAGCAAGCACCCCACCTTCCGCAATCGCGTCACCAGAACAAGGCGAACCAGAGTCGGGCGGGACTGCAAGCGAATCTGGCGACAGCAAGCAAGACCTTGTCTCATCAGATTCACTAGGTGGCGCGTCGACGGGCGATGTTCCCATCCAGGTCAAGCACACGATCAAGAAGGGTAATACCGGCGGTCGTCAGCCCGCGATCAAACAGCTGGACCCAGGCAGCGTCTTAAATTCCCGTTACGAGATTGTGCGCCGGATTGGCGGCGGAGGCATGGGGGCCGTTTACCTCGCCAAGGATCGGAACCTCGGCGACGCGCCGCGCGCCGTCAAAGAAATGGTTGAAGCTCATCTCGATTCGGACCAGCATGAAAAAGCAATTGGTGACTTCAAGCGAGAGTCTTTGCTGCTTACCTCACTGGAGCATCCGTCCATTCCCACCATCTACGATTATTTTTACGACGAGTCGCTCGGACGTTTTTATCTAGTGATGAAGTTTATTTCTGGCGGCGACCTCGCCTCACGACTGCGGACCGCGCCTGGCGGACGAATCGACGAGAAGACTGTCGCCGATTGGGGAATGCAGGCTGCCGACGTTCTTGAGTATCTTCACAGCCGGCCTAAGCCGATCATTTATCGCGATCTTAAACCGGCGAATTTGATGATCGACGGTAATACCGGCCGCGTGATGTTAATCGACTTTGGAATTGCGCGCTGGGTGAAGCAGGAGGAGAAGGGCGTGACCGCGGTAGGGACCATGGGTTACGCGCCGCCGGAACTGTTTGGTGGACGGGTCGAGCCGCGGTCTGACGTTTACAGCTTGGGCGCTACATTGTTTCATCTGCTAACAGGAGCGGACCCGCAGGACAATCCGCTATTGATTTTCGACTTCCAGAAAAATCCCAGGCCGCGTCAGATAGCTCCATCTATATCCAGCGAGATGGAGCAGATTCTGATGCGTGCGGTTGAATATAAGCCGGAGGATCGGTTCTCTTCGGCGGGCGCGATGCGCGATGCCCTGGCGCTTCACATCGAAAGACTAATGGCGGGACAGGTAAGCTACGGTGCTGCTTCAACGCAGGTTGGCGGTGAAACAGTCCAGGTGCAAACCGTCTACTGCGGTTTTTGTGGTGGAAGAATCGCGGCTGATGACATCTTCTGCGCGCATTGCGGCGCGCGCCAGCCAATGACTGGACTTGGCTCGAGCGCAACGTTAAGGGCCGCCCGACCGACTGCTAAGCTGGTGGTGGCCGGAACGACTGAGTTGGACGCCTCTTTTGTGTTGGAGAAAGACAACAATTTGCTGGGCCGGACCGATCCCCATTCAAACGTTTTTCCGGAGATCGATCTTTCTCGCTTCGATCCCGAAACCAAAGTGTCTCGTCGTCATGCGAGAATTTGGCGCGAAGGAGAGACGTTTCTCGTTGAGGACCTCGGTTCAGTTAACGGAACCGTAATCAACGATTCCGTCAGACTTGCGCCACGCCAGCCGCGAGTCTT
>DATBRN010000030.1:0-5422 GCA_036560225.1 Pyrinomonadaceae bacterium
CCCACCAGCACAGACGAGCGTACGACGTCGGTGTAGCCGAGCTGCTTTCCGGAGCGCACGTCAGTGACATAAAGCCTCCGTGGCAGCTTGATCGTAATCTCCTGTCGTGCGACCTGGCCCAAAGCCGCATCATTGTAAATAGTGACGCCATCACGGCCGATAATTCCCGCCAGGGCAACGTTGTCTTTCACGACCGCCAGGACCTCAACGTCGCCGAAGCGGTACCTGGCAACCTGTGCTTGGGTCAGCCGCTTCCCGTCAGCCGAGAGTACCTCGATGGCGGGTCTCACGCCGGCATGCTCGAGCAGAGCATTGAGCAGCCCGCGGTAGTTTGAGCCGCCAAACTTTTCTGACCGCTGGTTGGGATACTTGTCGAAGACAGTATTCAGATAGATGGCCCATCCTTTGCCAAATTGGCGGACAATTGCCGCATCCGCACTCCCGATGCGCAGCAATGCCTTTCCGGCAGCGGCCTTGATGTCAGGCTCGGCGGCTGCCAGAGTCCCTCGATCGCTGATCAATATATTCCAACGCTTTCCCTCAACTGTTACTGACACTGGGCCGGCGTCTGTCTTCAGCGTGCGCTTTTCAGATGGCGCCGCAGTGATGCCGAACAGCTCCTGCAACGTGCCATCGTGCCGCCAGGCGCAGTGCTGGTCCATTATGCCGGGAGCAGCGTCAGCTATCACTACCCCACCGGCGCGGACAAAATCCTCGATGGACCTAGCCTCAGCCGTTGAAAGGGCGAGCGAGAGGGGCAGAATCAGAACTTTATATTTCTCGATGATTAGACGACCGTGTTCTATCTGTTCGGACGACAGGAAGTCGAACTGAAGCCCCAAGTCCTTTATTGTTCGCACCCACCCGTCACGATTCCTGGGGAAACTCAAATCTGTCAGCTTTGGGGCCTCGTCATCATCATCGCTGCTGCGCTGGTGATAGCCGAGGATGGTTGCCCCATGGACCGAGGGCATCGAGTAGTGGATGGCGATGCCGTCCTGCTGACGAACGGCATGCATAAGGAGTTTGCCTACGCCTTCAAACTTGAGCGACTGGAAGGCTGCTCCCATGTCACGGGCCGACTGCGAATAGGTCATGTCGGGATCTAAAAACGAGTACATCCAGAAGATGTTCGGATGCAGCACGTTGTGAATTGCCGCAGTCCAGATGGCGTTCTGCACGGCGATGCCATGAGAACCATAGCCCGTCCAGAATCCGATCATCGAGTGGGGCTTGGCGAAGGAGCGGTGCATGTCCCACTGATTACCGCCATCGTAAGAGAGGAAGTCGTCAATCACGCGGTCCAAACGAGCCCAGTCCGCTCCGTCATAAGCGTTGGTAGCCTGTGTTCCCGACACAGCGATATGACCATCGCGGTCGCCTTGCACCACTGCGTCACGCGCCGTTTGATATGCCTTCGCGAAAGTAATTTCCATGAAGGTGCGGTGATCGGCCCAGGGAGCGAAGCTACCACTCTTGCGCGCTTCCTCGGTCGTGTAGGGGACGACGTCCTCCCAGTTTTTAAAATCCGTCCGCCACTCTTTGTTTAGTTCTGAAAGCGTGCCGTACTCCTCTTGCAACCATTTCCGGAAATCAGCTAACGCGTCCGGGCTCCAGTCGAAGTCGACCGCGTCTCCATATGATGTCAACGAGCCTTCATCTCCGACGAAGTAATAGTCCATGTTGTAACGGGCTTTGTTGCGCGCCGCGGCGCGGACGATATCCGCGAGGGTTTTCATGAACGTCGGGTCGTTGAAAGACGGTGTGCGTTGCAGGAACTTCTTATCGCCGGTGCGTTTGTAGAGTTCTTTCTTCGTCAGGTAGCCAAGAGCCTCAAAGTCGCCTGTCCTCTCGAATTCTGCGATTGCCTTGGCCATACCTTCAGGAGTAGTAGGTCCACGGTCATACCAGTACACGCCGAAGGTGCCGCGCGGAACGTTGAGTGAGTTGTCAACGTCGCCACCCCAGGTGAAACCGGTATCTGCGGCCACAGCGCGCACCATTCGCATTTGTGCGTCTTGCAGGTAGTGTTTGGTGCCACCGAACGAGACAAGAGCGGTGTATTCTTTTGGACGACGCGTGTCTTGCACGACCATGACAGGCTTCGCTCGAATCTGATCGATAACGGCCCCACGGTCATCAATCAGTTCGCCGCTGACGAGCGCGAACTTGCCGACAAAATCTGCAAGTGGGTAGGCTAAGGTCCGTTCGCCACGAGCAGGCCGTGTGATTACTCCCAGCAGCCGGCCCAGGTCATCAGAAATCTTCATCCGCATCTGAAGGCCTGAAAACTCCCCTGCGGCGCGAAGCACAGCACTCAAAGTTTCGCCACGTTTGTAGACATCCACGGCGGGCTTGACCGTTGTCATCATCGCGCGCTTCGACGATTGAAACGTCGCCGAGCCCCAGTTTAGCGTTGCGTGCGACTGGGGATCGCGGATGATGACATCGAAGATTTGCCGGCCTCCGGGCCAGCCGCTGGAGGGACGCAAGGTGTCCCCTGGTATCTCGATCAGGTTTTCGCCGGCGACCAGAGCATGCGACAGGCTACGCGAACCGAAAGATTCCCCGAACTCATTCTTGCCGCTTATCTCGATCTCCACCTGACGTGCGCTGTTCGATCTCAGGGCCAACTTGAGCCCCGCCTCTGCCGCGGTTAACGAATTGATTTCAACTTCTCGTTCCCGTCCAGAGGCCCACAGAATCGACCGCGCTAGCAGTGAGTATTGATATTCCCAGTAGTCCCAGTAAATCCTGGTTTCCACTGTATTGATGCTCTGAGGGGTGAAGCCTTCTTCCGTATAACCGAGCGCAACGACACGTCCCTTGCCATAAGTCCTGGCGGCGGCGACGGGATAGTCGCCTGATTTGATGAGCACGTCGCCATTGGCACGGTACTTATAGAAAGAGCCGCCGATAGTGCCTTCCGGCAGTAGATCGAGTGGCAGGCCATCGGTGATGAAATGTTTTTGCGCGACTTCCCACCTACCCTTAGTCACGGCGTCTCTATTAACTTCCGGATAGCCACGCTCATTGACGGTGTCGTCCGGCACGCCGACGAGGGGCGAGATGTCCCAGATCCGTTGATCCCCGTCGGGCTCATCGCCTTTGAACGGATGGCCCTTCACGTCGCCGACAAAAGGGTGCAGCAGCACAAGGCCGGCACCTTGTTGCACCCGACGCAGGATCGCATTCCGAGTCGCGCGCGTCATTCGCGACCATCCGTTAAGACCGGGAATAACCAGGACCTCAAACGGGGCTTCACCAGTCAGGTCTTTTTCGACGTAGCCATACACCGTCTGAAAGTCGTCCCGATCGCCGCGATACTCGTGCCCATAATAGTCGCCAATACCCCAGCAGTTGATGTCCCAACTGGAATCGATGGAGACAGTAGTCGGTTGGAGCGACAGACGCTGCATGAGTTCAACCATGTCGCGTCCATATTGAATGGAAGGAATAAAAAACGACTTGATAGGTCCACCTCGCAAAATAGTGGCCCACCTTAAGTGCGGTGTCTGAACTTCAATCGAGTAGGTGATGTCATTCTTATGAAACGCACTGCCGCCGACTCCTGCTCCTTGTCCATGACCCTGCACGGTAACGAGGACAAACAGCAGAACAGTGGTTACGAAGATTGATAGAACGTTCCTCACAGGACTACCTAGCGAAATCACCAACTCACTTTGACTTGCCGAGCGGTTGATTCCGCAATCGCAAAGCAGATGCGCGCCGAGGGCAGAATGTCTGCGACCGAAGGCCTTGGATGCGTGCCCGCTCGGAGAGCGCGTACGAATTCGACGACTTCTTCATATGAACCGTTGCGGAGATCCTCAGGTTCCAAATCGGATGAATGCTTTTCCACTTCCAATTGCCCATCGCGCCAGCATTGCAAAGATCGTTGCTCACCTGATCCAGCCACAACACGAGCGTGAAATCCGTCGCCTAACAGTTCGTACGACTCTTCGATCATGCCCGCCGTTGGCAGCACTTCGATCCGCCCCCGAGTTCCACTCTCAAAACGGAGCGAGATTATGTACCAGTTAGCGGATAATCCTGACTGTTGCAGGACTTCGGTAGTAAAGTCAGAGACCTCGCCCGCAACGTACCGAAGCGCATCAAGTACATGAATAGCGGTTGACCAGATGAAGTCTGATTCGTCGCGTTTGTTCCGTACCTGAGTTGCCCGAACGTACTGGAGTGGTCCAATCTTCCTGGCCCACGTCAGGGCCTCGTTTAGGTAAGGCATGAAACGACGATTTACCGATACCATGTGTGGCGTGCCGGTCTCGAGTGCAACACGTGCCAGGCGTTCAGCCTCAGCGAGTGAAATACCGAGAGGCTTTTCGATGACGCACGGGATCTTTCGCTCCAGCAGCATCACACCAAAATCCACAATTTGGTGCATCGGCATTACCGATATGCAGCCATCGATGGTCTCCTTAGCCAGCATCGTTTCTACGTCAGTATAAGCTCGGGCGAAGCCGAACTCCTGGCAAAACGCTTTGGCGCGAGCGACGTTCAAGTCGCAGGCCGCTACGAGCATGATCTCATCTGTATGCTGCTCGGAATACCTTGCCAGAGGTGAAGCATGACTGGACCGGGAATGTTCGCCACAGCCCAGCAGGGCCAACCGAATCATCGTCCCACTCCGTTGCTCTCAACCGCGTGGTAAGTTGACTGTAGTCGTGCGACGTAGATTTCCCGTCCAATACGTTCGACTTCGGCTGGGTCTATGAGTCCCGGGGCTTCGGCAAGACAGTTCGCGGCTCCGCACGCGGTGGCCAGTCTGAGCGTCTCTTCGTCGTTTAAGCCGCGCTTGTGTGCGACGGCGAAAGCAGCGAGGGCGGCATCGCCGGAACCAACGGTCGAACGTGCCTTTATGTGGGGAGCTTTAGAGACGAACGTCGCTGAGTCTCTTTCGCGCTGCCAGACCATACCCTCGGATCCGAGCGAGATGGCAACGCTGCGTGCACCGGCTTTGATCAGTTGCTGAGTCACCTCCATCGCTGTGTCGGCACTATGCACCGGACGACCTGCAAACCATGCAGCCTCGTTCCGATTTGGCTTCACGAGATCTGGTGCTGCACCTAGCCCTTGCCGCAGCGGCTCACCGCTGGTGTCGAGCAGTACTCGGCAACCAAAGGAGTGAGCAATACGGATTAGCTCCGCATAGAAATCGACTGGCATCCCTGGTGGCAGACTACCCGAGATCGCAACCTGCGTTCCTTCGCGGTTGTCAGCAAAAATGTCTCTACAAGCGGAGAGCAGTCGTTCGACTTCGCCCTCAGTGACGGCGCCGCCCGGCTCCAGGATTTCAGTTACTGTCCCGTCGTCTGCAATTATCTCGAGGTTTGCTCGAGTCTCAGCTCGAGTCCGCACCACCGTCAATGGGATGCCACGTGCTGTGAGCCCGCTTTCGCAG
>DATBRN010000031.1:0-8909 GCA_036560225.1 Pyrinomonadaceae bacterium
CCTGGTTCCAGGCATGATAGTTGTGAATTCATGTCCGCAATGAACGCCTTCTGAGATGCATTTTGTGTCCCATTGCCCTCGAGTTTCTTCAATAAGGTGCACATGGCTGGTCGCGTAAGAACTGCTAATTCGGCCTGAATCGGAGAGCGATTCGTGACTGAGCCGGGTTGATCAGACATGCTCTGCACTGCGAACTCAGCCGTTTCTGTCGCGTCCATATATCGTCCGACGTTGGCGTATCCTTCGACAAAAAGCAGCCATTCGCTCGGATCATCTGGTTTGAACCCAAGGTGTCGAGCTTCATCGCCGATTTGTGCGACCTGTTGCCAATCGCCGGTTTGCCGAGCCAGGTCGGCCTTTTCAAAGTAATAGCACCAGCAGGGCGCAGGCGCATGACCGAAGATCGCGGCGGGTGGCCGGGCCGGTGAATCGGGGTTGGTGATAATGTGGTCCAAGTGCGAGATGGGCTGCGCGGCCCGGGCCTGGGGAGACAGCTGCGGTATCTTGTCGGATTGCGCGTCGACCACCCGCAAGCAGCTCGGGGGTGAGAACCAGACCACCACGCTGTCGGATGTCGAACCAGCAAAGGAGATTGAGAAGAAAGATTGTTTCAGCGGCACGTTTTCAGCCAACTGAGGTACATCTTTACCCAGATCTTTGTCCCTCGATAAGACGAAGGCGGAATAATCGAGCTGGGGAGACGAATGTTGTGGAGCGTAAATAATGTTAAGCGGCGCTCCCAGGAAATAATCCATCGGCTCAAAGAGCGAGTTGGGCGCATCGAGAAGAATCGATGTACCAGGTTTTAGACCGGGTGCCCGCCAGCTTAACTGCCAGTATAGTGACTGCTGCATGGACCATTGCTTGCGAAACAGGTCGGCATTACGAAAGTGGAATCCGACCGCCAGTCCGGCCAAAACGCCAACGGTTATTATCTGTTGCAGGCGGGACTTCATCACCAGCTGAATGAGTCCGACCAGAAAGATACATGCCCCAAACATCATCGCCAGCGTATAACGATTAGCATCGCTGTTCAGATCAACATGACGTCCGATAAACCAAACAGGTAATCCTCCCAGGATGATTGCGACCAGACCGATCGCAATCGCTTGTTTGGCCCAGCTTCCATCTACAGTTGTCTTGGCGTGAGTTTCAGTCTTAGACCTCAGTCGGACCAGGTAAATAATGATAAGCGCAGCAGTCAAAAGCACCAGGCCCAATGCTATCCAGAGATAACGAGAGCCAGCCGAGTCAAGATCGAAGATTTCAGGGCGGAAGGTTTGGCCCCAGGCCATCAGGGTGGATTCAATCACATCAGTGAGTGCTTTACGGATCCGGCTTCGCACCGCGAACAACGGATTGGCAGCAATGGATTTGAAATAGGACGACTGATCGAGAAAAGCGACCGAAGTTTTAAATATGAAGAGTCGCCAGAACAGGAATATACCCACCGCAGCGACATAGGGTGACCAGTTGACCAATGTGCGCCGGAGTGGGCTGCGAGCGGGCTCAATCTGCTCAGATAGAACGAACCAAAGAAGCATCGGACGCAATAATTCCAGCCCAACAAAATGCTCGGTTAACATCATGCTCATGGCAGAGGTAAGGACTGCCAGAGCGGTGAGCGGCCAAAACCACTTTGGTGTGCGCGCCGCCCAAATCATGGCTCCGAGGGAAACGGTGAAGAGTACTAATGGAATAAAGTATCCCTGACTATGAATCCAGGCACTTGGCTGTACGGCAAACCCAGGGTAAACGGCAAAAAGAAATGCGATACTGGCGACCTCTCGAGGTTTATCAGGCCATAGCCCGCGCAAGGTCCACCATACTGCAACCGCACTGAGCCAGCGGATTATCAGAGCGAAGATGTGCCAGTAAAGAGGTGTTTCCCCAAACAATGATCTGGTCCAGGTGAAGATCCAACCTTCAAAAGGCCGGCTCAAGGACGCGTATTCTCGCAACCCGGCCGCACCCAGCGAATGAGAAACCCAAACGCCCGCCCAGTCGTCCCAGTAAAACCCCAGCCAGGGTATTAATAAGGCGTAGGCGAGGACTGAGACTAATAGCAGTAGCGCAGGCATCATCCACGTTTGGGATGCGCCAATAGGTGTCTGAACCTTGTCTGTGGCGAGAGATGCGCCCGGATTATCCATCTTCAGTTCGTCATTTGGCATATCTGACATTTATGAATGGTCTCTTTTACTGCAGCTAGTGGTTTTGAGCGGTCCGTAGCGGGAAGGTACTCCACGCCGCGACACATTGAGAGGACTCGCTCTGTCAGGGAGCGTGTCACAGGTGGAGCGAGTAAGACCCCCCGCTACGGCGCGGTGCTACCCACTGATGCCTGAAGGGTTGACTTGTTCACTCTCACAATTCCAATCTTCTCTTTCCATAAGCACACCCCGCCAAGTACCACCGTCACCAGGACTGATACGGCGTGAAGGACAATGGAAAAGCCCACGGCGACCTCCCGGTCTACCATCCAGGGCGAAAGAGCCATGACTGCAAGGAAGTGCACTACTCCAATAGAACCTGGTGATGAGGGAATGATTGATCCGAGGTTCACCATCACCATGACCACAAGCGCTGCACGCCACGGTAGTCGAAGATGAGACGCCATCAACATGAGATAGATGCTTGCGCCGACAAACATCCACGCCATGAGCGAATAGAATCCTGCCGCTGCGGCCTGCTTCGCAGAACGAACCGCCATTAGCCCATCGCTAAAGGATCGCCCGAAGCTTGTTACGAGGTGCAGGGCGCGCCGATATAGCGAACTCGGCTCTTCTTCCCTGTCACTCCAGCCACGCCCGGCCGCCCACCATAGGCCAATGATGACCAGACACCCTACAACAAGGGCCAGGAGGATGCTCCGCTTCGCTATTGAAGGAATGGGCATCGCGACCATCAGGAGCATAGTCAAGGCGCTCAGGATCAAAACGTCCAGCAAGCGCTCCAGCACTATGGTCGCCACTACGGCACTCTTACTAAGGCATTTCTTTTCTGCCAACAATGCGGCCCGAATGACCTCACCGGCCCGCAAAGGAAGAAGGTTATTAAGCATGTAGCCGATGTTTGCGTAGCTAAATGCTTCCTTAGTTGAGACTGGTCCCAAGGGAGTTAGCAGTGATTGCCAACACAAGCCACGCATAAGAAGGCTTAGCGCATAGACCGCAGCGGCTAAGAGTAGAACGGCCAAATTAACATTTTGTAATGCGGCTGCAAGTTCCACCCACCGCACATTACGGAAGACAAGAACCAGGAATAGGGCACTACAGGCCATACCCAGCCACAGTCTAAGATTGGCCCACCAGGCTTTTTCCATCTCGCGTCTCATTTACTCAAGGACCTCGAGCTGTAACACCTCGTCACGTTTTACTGGTTGTTTCAGCCGGCTGCCGATGACTTCTGCCAAACGATGAGTCGGAATACCCGTGCCCGGCTTCTTGAGCGTCAGATGTTCCGCGCGTAACACGGTACCGACAGGTAAATCCATTCGCACCGCTATACTCTTTGTAAACATCTGCCGCAGCGGTGCTGTCTCCGACGCCATCGCATCTTTATCCACCGGGTGACTAATCATTTTCTCGATGAAGCGCACGCCGTCGACCAATTGGCGGAGTTCCGCGGTTGTGACCGAGACTGGCACATCAGGACCGAACATCTCACGGCTAAGGGTGACATGTACTTCCAGCGCATCAATGCCGAGAGTGGCGGCAGCAAGGCCGGGATAGATGCAACCTGAGTGATCTGAAAGACCAATGCCACAACCGTAACGTTCACGGAAGAAGCGGATCAGGTTTAGCCCTATTTTCTCTGGTGGACACGGATAAGAGGACGTACATTGCATAACCACGAGCGGTAGATTGTAGGATCCCACCTGTTTGACCGCTGCGTCGATCTCAACAATCGGGCTCATGCCCGTCGAGAGGAGAATAGGAAGTCCTGTGATGGCCATTCGTTCAAACATCGGTGTGTTGCTAACTTCACCGGAAGCTACCTTCCAGGCAGCCACGCCAACTCTTTCAAGCAATTCCACCGCTTCAATGGAAAATGGCGAACTTAGGAACAGCAATCCGCACTCGTTTGCATGACGTTTGAGTTCGAGCCACTGCGCCTCAGTGAACTCCATTCGCTTCCAATAGTCGTAACGCTTTTCATCCTGCGTACTAAACTTCACTCGCCACGGTTCACTGCGTGTGCTTTCGGCGTCGGCAATATGCGTTTGGAATTTGATGGCATCGGCCCCAGCGCCGGCAATAGCGTCAATAAAAGCATGGGCCATGCCAAGGCTTCCATCGTGAGCCTGAGCGACTTCGCCGATGATCAGGCATCCGTCCGGTCCTGGACCTGCTCCGTTCTGAGAGCGACTGAGGAGTTTTCTGAGTTTCACGTTCTAGACCACGTCGGCGAATGTTTTTTCCATGCGCCGGAAATAAAATGCTCCGCTGACCAATAGCAAGACGGCCGCCAACGAGGACGTAGCCATCACTGGCCCAGGAGCCATCTTCGCTCCTAACAGGGCCCAGCGAAATCCTTCCACCACTCCCACCATTGGATTCAACCCATAGATTGTCCGCCACGGTTCATGCAGCAGGCTGCTTGGATAAGCGATAGGCGTCGCCAACATCCAGAATTGCGTGAGAAATGGCACTACATACCGCACATCACGATATTCGACGTTTAGAGCTGAGAGCCACAACCCAACCCCGAGCGAGGTGACTACCGCGAGCAGCAGGAACAGCGGGAGACAGAGTATGTTCACGGTCGGAGCGATCCCGTATAAAACCATCATCACCAGCAGCACAATGAAGGCCAGCATGAAATCGAGCAAACCGGAGAGCACGGTTCCCATGGGGATGGCTAAACGAGGGAAATAGACCTTTGTGATCAAGTTAGAGCTGCCGACCAGGCTGTTTGATGACTGGGCCAAACCATTAGCAAAGAAAGTCCAGGGCACCAGAGCTGCATAGCTGAAGATCGGATAGGGGACACCATCTGACGGAATCTTGCCGAGCTTGCCGAAGAACAAGCTGAAAACAACCATGGTCATGACTGGCTGGATGATGGCCCACGCCGCGCCGAGGGCAGTCTGCTTATAGCGTACTTTGATGTCGCGCCAGATGAGAAAGTAGACCAGCTCACGGTATTGCCAGAGTTCACCCAGCTTGAGCGAGACCCAACCCTTTGATGGCTTGATACGGAGAACGGGTAGCGCATCTCCGCCGTGCGCTTGAAATTCAATTTCTCTAACCGCAGACATTCTGGTTTCCCGTTGTAACTTGCGTGTCCCTTACAGCTTTTGCAAGGAGAAAGCATCAAACCAAATACTTCCAAAGATCGGACAGGGGTCAGTTGTGCAATTTTGCCGCTGGACGCCAATCTCGACAGCGCTCGTTGTGTCCTTTGTGGTGAACTCCACCGTGTAGTCTCGCCATCCTGTTGTTTCGGTTGGCAGCGGCAATGATTGGGCCAACGCGCTCTCATCCTTGCTGCTGACGTCCGTGATAAAGACAAACGGCGGTCCGCCCGTGACCAATTTTTCTGCACGCGTAGCAAAGCTCAATCGGTATCTTGTTAGTGGTGAGACCAGCACGAGCTGTTTAAGTATCTGAGTTGATGCTTGAGCATTACCGCTAAAGCGGAGCTGCAGGCTGTGAGTGCCGGCGCGCGGGCGATCCGCATCCAGCGAAACACTTATCTCCGGAACACCAAGTGCAATTTGCCATCCGAATCCTGGATCATCCGGGGCGATCTGGTTCTCGAAGCTGCCATCGGTAATTGTATCGAGGCCACCGCCGGACTCCGTTTGCTTGCTTCCAATAGACCAAACCTCATATGCCTCTTTGAACCGCTTGGCGTCGAGCAATTCGTTTAGAAAGTCGAGCCGTGCGGTGTCAGGTATCGCGCCGGCGGCACGAAACAACTGCATTGCTTCATCCATCTTTCCCTGCCTGGCGATGAATCTTGCGAGCACAAGGCGATCCTGAGTTGTTTGCGGCTGGATGGCCCGTTGAACAGCCCAGACGTCACCACCGTAAGATTTCCAGGCGAGGTCTATGACTTCTTGAAGCAGTGCAGGGCGGCTAGCAATCGCGCGACGTAGTTCGTCAAACGCCTCATCTCGACGTCCCGCCCGGAGCAAAAACTGCCCAGTGTCCCAACGTGGCCGTGCGTAATAAGGAGCAAGACGGGTAGCTTCCTTTAAAGCCGCGAGCGCGCCCTCCTGATCACCAATTTGCTCACGGGCGTTTCCAAGATCTAACCATAGGACGTAATCGCTCGGTCGTAGGGCAACGGCGTTTTCGAATTCTTTAGTCGCGTCAGCCAATTGCCCTTTGTTCGACAGCATCAAAGCCCGCGTGGAGTGCGCTTCTGGATCCGAGGGACTGATGCGAACTGCCGCATTTACTAAGTCAGGTCGACCGTCCTCCATCGCCTTGTCATAAAGCAGGTGCGAAAATCCCGCCCGCGCCGCGCCCCATATTCCCGAAGCACAGGCGAAAACAGCAATACCTGCGATTACGAAGCGGCTTACGTTGTGATAGAGAGTCGGGCGAGTGGTGAATCGCACGCTCGTCAACAGTCCAGATGTGTCCCCGGTGACCGCGTCACTACCGCCAGCGGTTGCGGTCGGGACGTGTCCGACATCTGTGCTTACCAATCCGAGTTCACTTTCCATTTTAGATAGTTGTGAGGTTGATTCTTCCTTCCGCAGCGCTTAGGGACATATCACTGGGAACAGTAGCAAGGTTTACTGTCGCAATTACCACGAGAGCGGTAAATATGAACGCGTTGACGGTGTCGTGAAGGCCAAAGTCTACAAGGCTGTGAACCCCAACCCCGAACATTCCAATAAGCGCGCCGAAACATGCTGTACGTCGAAAAGGATCGCGAGAAGAGCGGAGTCGCTCAAGCGAGCATCGAATCAGACTGATAATGAACCATGCTCCCAAAGCAGCACCGATCAAGCCGCCGCTAGCCAGCAGTTCCAAATAGTCGTTATGTGCTGCCAATGGTCTGAGCTGCGCCTCGTCCGGCGTAAACGGGCCTGAGGCGTCATGGTAAGCGGGGAAGCTGATCCAATAAGCGCCAAAGCCAATTCCGGTGATCGGGTGGACCTTAATTAGCCGCCACGTCGCCTGCCATATCTCCACGCGACGTGTATTTATTCGCTTATCATCGTCGTTCGCGCTGAATTCCCTGGGCATTGTTTCCAGACGATGCATGAGTGGATCGCCTCCCACCCAGACGATGCTGACAGTTACTCCCAGCATGAGGCACATGATAAGGGCAGCTCGCAGCATAAATGATTTATTCAAGCGCTGGAGCCAAACACGGGCCCGACTACTTTCTTCTCTGCGAGTTGTGCGTGAAGGTCCTGGCGCGCTAAACAGCAGGCCCAGAAAAAGCAGTTGGCAAACCATGGTAAAGATGCCGCCTCGCGAGCTTGACAGTACCAGCGCTGCCCACAAGAGAAACGCGACCGCCAGGTAAATCAGCCGCCGATCGCGACGCATGCCCCGACCCAGCATTAACGCTAGCACCAGGCCGAGAACCATCTCGATTAGAAAGGCAAAGTGATTACGATCGATGAACTGAGCGTAGCTTCGATCGAAGGAGAGTTGAGGCAGGAGTGCATTGGGTGCATTACCCTGGAACACCTGGCGCAGGATGCCGAACACTGCGCTGGCGACCCCGATTCCAATAACAACGTGGATCAGCATGTGCAGCCGACGCTGGTTTGACGTGTAACGCAGCAAGAGCAACCCACTCAGAGTAAGCGCCAGCAGCTTCAAGCCAAAGCGTCGTGTCTCGTAAGGATCAGTACTGACTGACCGCCAGAGCTCAGCCTGAATCCCGGCTGCACTTCCACCCCACGGTATAGCCTGCACAAAAGCGAAAACAATAATCGCAATGAGAGGCACAAACAGCCGTGGTTCCCTAACTCCCCAGGCGCCCTTGAGCAGGCCATCGATAATCCACATTGCGCCTAACGCGAAAATGCTGCATTCAAAGACTGCCTCCGCCCACGGTGGGACCGATCCATAAGGAATGGCAACGAATGCCATAAGCACGAGCAGAGCGCCGAAGATCACACGGTCGAGCGGTCCCGATGTGGAGGCCTGGGCAGTCTGGCTCGCAGCTGGTCCAGTCAGTTCGATTGCGGCTTCAGTCCTCAATTTTTATGCCCGGTCGCAACCGGTTCCTCAGAGGATCGCTATGTCACCGCACATTGGCGACAGAGTGGTCTGAATCCGGGGAGGTGTTGTAATAGGTCTGTTGATAATAGCTTTGCTGGTAGTGGTAATCGTACGAACGGAGGTTGACGTTGTTGAGAACGACGCCGAGGATTCTGGCGCCGACGTCCAGGAGCATTTTATGCGAGTGGCGCGCCATCTCGCGTGAACTCTTGCCACCATGGATGACCAGCAAGACCCCATCGACCATTGAAGAGATTAAAACACTGTCGGTAAACGCAGCGACCGGCGGAGAATCGATAATAACAAAGTTGAAGTTAGCTGCGAGGATGCCGATGAGTTGACGCATTTGGTCTGAACCTAAAAGTTCCGCCGGGTTTGGCGGCACCGGTCCAGCCGGCAGTATGTGCACTTTACCCGACTGGTACTGTTCAATCATCGAGAACACCTCAGCCTTGGCGACTTCCCCAGACAGAATGGTAGTCAGGCCACGGTGATTCTTTAACTCGAAGATCGAATGCAAGCGCGGGCGACGCAGGTCTGCATCAATGATCAGCACCTCAGCGCCGGTTTGCGCCAGGCTCAGCGCCACGTTGGTGGCTATCGTCGTTTTGCCTTCGTTTGGTTCACTTGAAGCCACCAGCAGTATTTTTGGCGCACGTCCGGCTGTTGACAACAACAAAGACGTACGCAACTAACGGTAGGTTT
>DATBRN010000032.1:0-2988 GCA_036560225.1 Pyrinomonadaceae bacterium
CGGATCGTCATCGATGGTGAGGGGAACTACGATCCCGAGAAGATACGCGCTGATGTGAAGAAGATTGTCGAGACGGAAGTGGATCTGATGGGCGGCGAGATTCCCTATCACGACTACACTTTCATACTTCACTTGCGAGCAAATACCGGCGGTGGGTTGGAGCACCTAAACTCGACGGCGCTTGGCTACCAGCGGTTTGGCTTTGGGCCCGAACCCAAAGACAGCAGCGGTGTGAATTCGGCCGGTCCCGGCGCGCCGCCACTGCGAACCTATCGAGGCTTTCTAAGCTTGGTAGCGCACGAGTTTTTCCATCTCTGGAATGTAAAACGAATTCGTCCCGACGCGCTTGGTCCCTTCGATTACACCAAGGAAAACTACACCAAGCTTCTGTGGGTTGCAGAAGGATTCACTGATTACTACGCGCGGCTTGTTTTGCGCCGCGCCGGTCTGATCACAGAGAAGGAGTTTCTCACTGAAACTGCAAAGTCTTTTCAGAATCTTCAGAACACGCCCGGTCGCTTGGTTATGAACGCCGAGGAGTCGAGCTTTGATACCTGGATCAAGTATTACCGGCAGGATGAAAACTCGGTGAACTCGCAAGTTGACTATTATGACAAGGGCTCGATTCTTGGTCTGCTTCTCGATCTGGAGATTCGCAAGCAGAGCCGGGGAGCAAAATCTCTGGACGACGTAATGCGTTACCTCTATGCCGAATTCTTCAAGAAAAGTCGCAACTACAGTCCGGAGGATTTTCAGAAGGCTTGCGAGTTAATGGCAGGTTCAAGCCTGGAATCCTTCTTCGCCAAATATGTGCGAGGGACCGAGGAGCTCGATTACGACTCTGCCCTGGCGGCCGCCGGCCTGCGACTGGACCGGACGCTCGCCGCCGACGGAAGTAAAGCTGTCGCGAAACCGTTTCTTGGTGCAGATCTTGCTCAGGACGAAGATCGGCTCGTGGTTAGGAGGGTCTATGCCGGCGCTGCAGCGTACGAACAAGGACTGAACGCTGGAGATCAGATCGTTGCTTTCAACAACATGCGTGCGAGCAAGGATCTTGTCGACGCGCGGATAGCTGAAAAACGTCCGGGTGATCTAGTCACCCTAACTATCTTTCGCTCGGATGATCTAAGTACGCTGCTCATCAAACTCGGGGCGCGAGTGGATTCGGTTTATCGAATTGTGCCGGTGGACAACGCCGTTGACGAGCAGAAACAAATCTATCAATCGTGGCTGGGCGCACCGCCGGCGAAGTAGATGGGGGTCTCGAAGTGTCCGACAATTATCAGCATATAAAATTCAAGATTGATGATCGCGTAGCTCGCCTGACCTTTGCCCGACCACCGGTCAACATTTTCAGCATCGCGATGATGCGGGAGATCAATGACGCTCTCGGTGAATGTACTCGCTTACGGGAGTTGGTTGCCATCGTCTTTGATGCAGCGGCCGACAGCCGAGCTTTTAGCGCCGGGGTTGCCGTTGAAGAACACGCCGAAGACACGATTTTTCAAATGCTCGATTCATTCCACGGGATCTTTCGGAACATCGAACAAATCGCCAGACCTACAATTGCTATTGTTGATGGCGCCGCGCTGGGCGGGGGCTGCGAATTAGTTGCAGCCTGCGATATCGTTATCGCGAGCGAGCGAGCGCGTTTTGGACAGCCAGAGATTAAGCTGGGAGTTTTTCCTCCAGTTGCCGCCGTCTTGCTGCCTTTGACCATTGGCGATAAACGGGCGCGCGAACTAATCCTGACCGGGGAGCTGATCGACGCAACGGAAGCGGCTCGTCTGGGGCTGGTGAGCTACATTTTGCCAGGCAACGAGCTGGAACAAAAAGCATCCGAGCTAATTAGCGGTTTTCGAAATCTCTCTGGGGCCGCGCTTGAACACGCCAAAAGAGCGATCGAGTTAGGGCGAGGGTATTCGTTCGATACAGTGCTGCAAGAAGTGGAAAGCATGTATCTCCATGAGCTGATGAAAACCCATGATGCACGGGAAGGCATCGCTGCTTTCATCGAGAAACGCAAGCCTGAATGGCATGATCGGTGACAAAAACAATTTGAAGGTTGAGAGGAAAGACACGGGGAATCCGCGACTGCAAGGCAAAAAGACGTCGGGCCGGTCCCGACATTCCGGAATTGGACGATCGTTCTCGACGGCGGGTGCTTTGAGTAGGACTGTCGCTTTCATTGTTCTTAGCCTTGCGCTCGCCGGTGTTGGCTTTGACACCCTTGCTCAAAAGCGATCGAAACCGAAGTCCCAAAGAAATGTGCTTACCAGTCACTCGCGCGACTTCCTAACTCCGGAGGCGCGCGAGATGGTGGAGCTGGCGAGTGTGGTTGTCTGTAAAGAACGGACCAGCGATCCGAAAGGCAGTGTTCCGATAGACGATATGCAAGCGCGACCGTCGTTGCCGGTGCAGAGTCCGGAAGCAGTCGCCGGCGCCAAACGTGCTCAGCGCTTATTACCACTTGCCAAGGGAATGGTCATCGCTTCGCTTAGACGACTGGCGAAGGAATACGCCTTTCAAAACGCGAAAGGGGACGATCCAAGGTTGCGACGTGCGATTGCGCGCGTTGAGGCCGTCAGGAATATTCGGCCCGACATGGATTCGCGTGACAACGCCTCCGTATTTCTAAGAAACCCTCACACAATCGTCTTCGGTACTATCTTCCTCGCCGGCTTGCCCTCTGACGAAGGCATAATCAGCGTTCTGGCCCACGAGTTGGTGCACATTGCGGACGGCTCAGAGGATAGCCTCAACTTATTGTTTCGGGCGGTGGGTAATCATGCTTCGAAGCTCACCGGAATGAAGATTCGTGACCAGAAGGCTGAGGAGTTGACAAGTGATCTTATCGGAACGCTGGTAGCCGCTTCTTATGTTTCTGTTGCGCCTAACTACGAGCCAATTGCCAGACGACTATCGCGGTCCATGGAACACAATTGTGTCTCTCAGGACGAGGGCGATGACGACCACCTCTCACCAAGA
>DATBRN010000033.1:0-4973 GCA_036560225.1 Pyrinomonadaceae bacterium
GTCGCTACCGCTCACGGTTCTGTAGTTGAGCCTTTCAAAAGTTGAGTGGTGGCATCCGGTCGCTACCGCTCACGGTTCCGTAGTTGAGTTGCCTTTCAAAGTTGAGTGGTGGCATCCGGTCACTACGCTAACGCTTCTGTAGTTTTTCCAGGTATCCGGTCGCTGGGAAGGTTGCGGAATTAACTACTTGAACTTGAACCCGGTGACTTCCATCCTGATGTTGGCCCGGTCGTCTTTGTCAGTCATTCCTTCGAGCCTCACCTGAACAGGCATGGTCCGATTAGGCTCTAGCTCGGTTTGCCGATCGTTAGGTAACACGACCAGCGTGTGATCTCTAACCGACTGTCCCTGGTGATCAACGACCATCCCTTTGATCTCAAGTCCGCTGAGTGTTCGGCCAGTAAAGTTGCGCACGGTCGTCTGGAGATTCATCACGATATCCCCCAGGGCACGTTTTGACTCGTAGGCTTCCGGGGCGTCGAGAACAATCTTTGGTTGGATTTGTGCGAATTCGGGAGAGCCGGAACGAATTGCGCCTTCCAGGGTCGGCTCAACCGATCCGCCGCCCGTCGCTCGCATTAGTATATAAAACAGAGCGGCAATCATAACCGCCGCGATGACCGCGACAATGATGATTATCTTGCGATTTGACTCGTCCGCTTCTGGAAACTGTCGCTCTGGTGTAGCCATGAATTTGTTGGCACGGATTTTAGTGCGCCGAAATCCAATTCTGCAATGTCCAACTGAACTCCTAACCAGAAAAGATTCCGGTTTCTTTAGACCAATGGCGTCCGAGAATGTTTCCAATAAGGTGGCTGACAGCTGGGCCAGTTTGCGATCAACGGTGACTGGCCAGCAACTGATTAACTAGATCCTCGAGCTCGGTATAATCGATTGGCTTGGTGATATAGGCGTTGCAGCCGGCTTCCAGTGCTTCATTGTGAAAATCGGCACTGTCATGGGCCGAAACAGCGATTATGGGCACCTTACTGAACCCTGGCAGACTACGAATCTGTCGCGTCGCGGCGAGCCCATCGATGAAAGGCAGACTCAGATCCATCAAGATAATCGCGGGTCGTATTTGATTGGCGACCTTAACAGCTTCCAGGCCGTTGGTGGCTTCAACGACCCTGTAGCCGCTCATTTCGAGCAGCCGAGACATCATCTGGCGGTTATCCTCGGTATCCTCAACCAGCAAAACCGTTATTACTTGCTCTTTGCTATCCACGCGGTCGGAAGCTGCCTTCTGGACAAATTTTGTAGACGGACTCAACGCTGTTTTGGCCCCCAGTTAACGGAAAATCCCTGTATCACTAGAATACGCAGGGCTTTTTTGCTAAGATTGCGCACTGAAATACGACAGATCAAATTCCCCCGCACGGGTATAATCAATACACTTCGCTGGCTCCATCGCTCGATCACCCCCAGTTGGCGGAGGAAGTTAAGAGCGAATACTCCGATACCAGATGAAGCCATTACTGTCAGAATCCGAAGATAACGAGGCGCTGCGGACCCTCGGAAGGGCTTCGGTTCAGATCGTTCACGATCTCAAAAACCAGCTAAACGGTCTCAAACTCTATGCCACGTTTCTGCGGAAGCGCCTGGAGAAGAGCGAACGACCTGCAGACGAGATGGAGACCATTGCCAAACTCATCGCAGGGCTGGATCGAGCTGCCGCCGATCTCGGGATGATTGTCGAATATAGCCGGCCGCTCACGCTAAAAAAGCAGCCCGCAATCGATCTGGAACGGATTGTGCGAGAGCTTGCCGCAAACTTGAATGACCGGCCCCCCGTGAGTGGCGCCCTGGTCGGTTCGATTGTCGTCGATGCCGGACCCGCTCCGCTGGTAGGTGAATTTGATTCAGTCCTGTTAGCTGCAGCATTGAAATCGATCTCGCTCGCCGCCTTGCGGATGCTGACCAACAAGACCCAGGAAAAGTCATTGGAGATCCACTTGAAGAGCGAACCCTTTGAAGACAGAAGAGACTGTGTAATTGAGTGGCGAGTTGATGATTCTACGGATCACGATCCGTTCCATTCGTTTGCTGGAAGCAACGAAATACGCCTATCGCTGGCCGCAAGGGTAATTGAGGCGCATGGCGGTTCGGCTCACTGCCGGAACGGTGCTCTAAGCGTGCGCCTGCCGCTGGCTGCGTGAGCCAGAGACGGAACAGACAGGAATGTTCCAGGGAGGGAAGATTAGTGGAGAAAAAGGACGTGCGTATTCTGGTTGTTGACGATGAGGAGTCAACAGCCGATTCATTGAGGCTAAACCTGGTGGAGGAGGGTTATTCCGTCGATACTGCCGGCACAGGTGGCCAAGCCATAGAACTTTTTGATCAGGGAGGACACCATCTGGCTATTTGCGACCTGCAACTTCCAGACATGGACGGCTTGGAAGTTATGCGTCACATGAAAGACGCACGGCCGAATACCGAAGTGATCATGGTAACTGCTCACGGTACGACCCCAAGAGTGGTGGAGGCTACAAAGGCCGGCGCTTTTGATTTCGTCGACAAGCCCCTGGATTTTGAAGAACTGTCGATAAGAGTTCAGAACGCTTTGAAGCATCGCGAGTTGATTGATGAGAACGCTAACTTGCGCCGGCAAATGTCCACTCGTTCGGAATACTCCAACATCATCGGATCTTCGAAATCGATGCAAACGATCTATGAAACGATCGACGCCGTAGCTAAGTCGGATGCCAACGTCTTGATTGTGGGCGAGTCAGGGACGGGCAAGGAATTAATTGCCAATGCCATTCACTACAAGTCGTTGCGCCAACGAAAGCCTTTTATCAAAGTTAACTGTGCGGCCCTGCCAAAGGAGTTGATTGAGTCAGAACTGTTCGGCCACACCAAAGGCGCGTTTACCGGCGCCCACGCAGATAAGGAAGGATTGGTACAACACGCGGCGGGCGGGTCTTTAATGCTCGATGAAATTGCAGAGATGCCCATCGAGTTGCAACCTAAACTCTTGCGAGTGTTGCAGGAACGAAGCTACCGCAAGATTGGTTCGGAAAAAACCTACGCGGTGGACTTCCGTCTTATTTCTTCCACCAATCGTCCTCCGGCTGATGCCATTCGCGACGGCCTGTTACGTGACGATCTCTTTTATCGCATCTCCACGATTACTATCCACGTTCCACCTTTGCGCGACCGTAGTGAAGATATCCAACTCTTGACCGAACACTTCCTGCGCATGTATGCGCAAAAATATGATCGGCAAATCGCGGGAGTCTCGCAGGCTGCCTATCAGCGACTGTTCGGTCACACCTGGCCCGGCAACGTTAGAGAGTTGCAAAACGTTATAGAGCGCGCGGTGTTGTTGGCAAAGGGAAATCGTGTTGAGCCTGTCGACTTGCCTTTCGACAACGGCTCGCTTCCTGAAGGGTCGTCTGCCGGAACAGGCTGGGACGTTCCTCCCAACATGACGCTGGAAGATATCGAACGTCTGGTAATCGAGAAAACGCTGCAACGCACTGGTGGCAATAAGCAGGCGGCTGCGAATCTTCTCGGAATCTATCGCCCGCGACTCTACAGCAAGATAAGGAAGTACAACATCGACGTCGCAGGGCTGGTCTCAGCCTAAGAATTGATCTCAGATCCTGGGTTTAGATCTGAGATCTCAGATTTCAGGCCTCAGACAGCGAAATTCTGCAATGCCTGTCAAATCCTCCTGATGAAAGCACTGAAAATTGCTCCTCTTTTCAACGGCCGTTTACAAAGCATCGATGCGTTGCGAGGTATCGCGGCACTGGGCGTGGTCTTTTACCACGCCCTGGCACACACCGCTAATTCGGTGCCAGACAATTTCTTTCGTTGGCCCGTTAAGTTGCTACAATTCGTTAGCTCGTTTGGCTACATCGGTGTCTTCCTTTTCTTCGTAATATCCGGATTCTGTATACACCTGCAGTGGGCGAAAACGCGCGCCACCGGGCAGCCCCAATCGATCCAGTTTGGTTCCTTTTGGCGTCGACGGATTCGCCGGCTCTATCCGCCGTACCTGATAGCCTTTGCTTTGTTCGTCTTAATGGCAGGGCTCACGACCGGCATCGACATCACGCATTTCCTTGTCTACGACGTCGTGATGCATCTCCTGATGCTTCACAATCTCGACCCTCACACCTGCTACAGCATTAATGGAGTTTTCTGGACGCTCGCAATTGAAGAACAACTGTACCTTGCGTATTTTCTGCTGCTCTTCCTGCGAACGCGTTGGGGTTGGGGACCGACACTTTTGGTCTGCGCTGTCGCGCGCGTGGCATGGTTCTTTTTTAGTCACGCGGCGTGGGTAACAGTGGGAGCTGGAATTCCGGTTCCCGAGGCAGCAGCATCGCATTGGTTCACCTGGGCGCTGGGCGCCATCGCGGTGGAGGCAGCCTTTGGTTTGATTAGACTACCTCAATGGTGTCGCAACTTGTGGATTGGCGGCATCGCTATAGTCATGGCCTCGGCTACATCAACGATCCTGCCGATGACCCAAAAGGACACCCTGCAACATGATCTGGCTTGGATGTTAGTGCATCCGGCCTGGGGCGTTGGCTTCTTCATTCTCGTGAATCGCGCTGTAGAAGCTGAAAAGCTGTGGCTTACTAAGTTGAGGGAGCCTGGGGTCTTATCGAGGTTGGTTTTCAGAATGGTTTCCGCAGCCGCATTCGTGGGCGTGTTTTCCTACTCGCTTTACTTAACACACGAACTGGTGATCATGCAGTCATGGCGGTTTGTGGTAGAAGGGTTTCCGACAATACTCAATGCACTCCTTATAGTCATACCCGCCACGGTCATATTCGCGTGGGTCTTCTATTGGTTCTGCGAGAAGCCTTATATGAGGAAGCCCGCTCCGAGACTTCGGCAAAGGGAATCAGCGCCAGTGGAAGCTCCCACTCAAGTTTTCACTCAAGTACTTCCAGCCGTCGGTGACGAAGCGTAGTAGGCAGAAAGCAGTAGGCAGTAGGCAGAAAGCAGTAGGC
>DATBRN010000034.1:0-7213 GCA_036560225.1 Pyrinomonadaceae bacterium
TGCACTTGCCGCACTCAAAGAGCAACTCGATCACGGCGACGAGAGTGAGCTGGACTGGGTCGTTTCCAACTTGCGTCGGCTCTCGCTGCCATGGGGCTACTGCCTTCATCACGCTAAAGCCCCTAAGTGCCCTTACGGACAGAATGCCTGCTTCACTAAAGATAATGGTCCGTGCCATAAGCTCGTAACGACGCCCGAGCACACGCCAGTGATTGTGGCTACGCTTGAAGATCTGAAGAAGAGTCGCACGATTGCGCACGAGAAAGGTTGGGAGATGTATGCCAATGATCTCGGCGACCAGATTAATGGCATGGAGAAAGTGCTCTCAGAGTTGGAACTGCCCACCGAGAACCGCAAGAAGAACCGAGGCGGCCGGTAATGAAGTTCAAGCGGAACACGCAGACCATCGTGCGCTTGGCTGCTGAAAAGAGTAATCAAGCGCGTCGCCGTGTTATCGAGACAATCAATGAGCTGCAGCGTGAGAGCGCCGCGATTAACTTCAATACAATCTGCGCGGCGGCTCGCGTTTCAAAGACCTTCCTTTACGACTCAAAGCATTCAGACCTCGCCCAACAGATCCGATCATTCCGCCAAGTAACTCCACAATCGACTGCGACCAAGTCGGCCAGAGCAAACAAAAGCGACTCAGCCAAAGATGCTCAACTCGACCGCTTCAAGGAACGGGTCAGAACGCTTGAGGAGCAAGTCAGATCGCTCAAAGACGAGAACGAACTGCTCTACGGCAAACTGACAAACTGCAAATAGACAATAGCTCTACGACTTCAATAATGTTTTCAGGGCATCAATCAGCTTCCGCATAGCTCTGGATTGTGCTTTTGCTAGTTGAGATCAAAAGTGCAGCTTTATCGAACCGGAGATAAAGCGCGGTGGCGAATACTGCACCGGCGTAAACTCACTTTCCTTCGCGATCCTGAATACCCGGTTGGACGCGTTCTCTATGTTGAATTGCAAGCTGATCTTCTTTCTTTCTGTAGAGGGAAGGTCGATGCCGAAGTAGAAGTTAGCGACAAAGTGGTCGGGCAGGCGGACAAATCTTTCTTCGCCCGCGCTATTATGCAAAGCGGCCGGCGTACCGCTACCGTACTCAAGTTGTGTGGTGGCAAAGAAGCCGCTTCGCCGTTCACGGTAAGTAAGACCCGCGACAGCCGTGTGGATCTGATCGAAAGCCGCGGGTGCGCGCTCGCCTGGTGCTACCTCTTCAACCGTGAACCCGCCTGAGATGGGACCGGTCAAGAACACTCGCTGCGCTGTGTAACTGACGTACCCTGATACGCCCAGGCGCTTTATCTCAGACAATTGCAAAGAGGACTCAATGCCATAGGCGCGCCCGCGTGCGAACGATGTCGGCGCGAAGATGCGGACGTTGGCGATCTCCGTGGTCTCGAAAGCGTTTTTGTCAGAGCGTAAAAACCCGGTCAGGCGTACTACCAGACGGTCGCTAACGGTATGGCTGACGCCACCTTCAAAGAAATTGCTGAGTGCAATCTCTGGCGGCAGTCCCTGAAAACCAAGCCGCGATGACAGTAGCAGGTTTTCGATTGGCGGCGGCGCAAAGAACCGGTTGTAAGCGAAATGAAGCACCGTGCGCCCGCTCTGCATGGCATAAGCCAGGTTGATACGCGGACTCAAGGCTTGTCCGTTCGTCACCAAGCTATAGTTGTCGTAGCGCAAGCCAAGGTGGGCCGATAAGTTGTGGGTCACCTGGATCTTATCCTGAAAATAGGCGCTGCCCTGGACACCGGTTCGACGGCCACGAAAATCGAACGGCTCAATCTCTACCTCATTGTCACGCGGATCGAAGAAGAAGTCTTCACGTAAGCGGAGTACCATTAGATCGACGCCCGCCTTAATGGCGTGGCGCGAACCGATAAAAAGAGAGTAGTCAGTCTTCGCGCCGAAGGTGAGGTCATTGCGCAGCCCGCCAGCCTGGATTGAAAAAGGGTCCGACGTTGGCAGAAGGCGCGCGCTGGCCAATCGCTCATAGAACGATGTCGAGATGGTTGATGACTCCGAAAAAGTGTGATCCCAGGAGAGGACAGCCGTCTGTTCACGGTTGCGTTGAAAGAAGTCTCGATCGTGGAGCTCATCTTCCGTAGTATTCGGCAACTCGAAGTTTGTGCCGTCGCCGGTGAGTGCCGCTCTGAATGAATCTCGTGGGCCAAGTCGATAGTCGAACTGAGCGAAACTGCGAGCGCCGTAGCCTTTATCGTGAAAGAGATTCGGCTCGGGTGTATTCAGGAACCGACTGCTCTCGAACCCTTGCCCGTAGAAAAAGTAGCCGAAGCGCTGCGTATGACCGCCATAGTCCAACGAGGCGTTATTGCGAAGAAATGTGCTCGCCCCCATCGTCGCGCTACCGTGCCCGTTAGCGTCGAACCCAGAGCGCGTGACAATATCGAGGATACCGCCAAAACGGTTACCAAACTCTGCAGGAAACCCTCCGGTCACTACGTTGACCGACTGGATGATGTCGGGCGACAGCCCCGGCGTGAATAATTGGTGCGGGTTGTCATAAAAAGAAACTCCGTTGATGAACGTATTAAGCGACAACTCGTTGCCGCGGAGATGAACGAGATTGTCATGACCGGCTACAGCGCTCGAAACAAACGGCGTGATGATTTCGCTCAACTGAGTGCGCCGCGCGATAGGTAACATTTCGATCTGTTTGCTGTCGAGGTTTGTGACCGTTGCAGCCTCAGTTTGGTTCAATAGTTTTGGTCTTGTGCTGACGGTCACTTCCTCTTTGATCGCTGCCAGCGGCTCCAGCTCGAAGTAGAGTTGTTGCGTGGCGCGCGGCCCAAGCGTGAGCGCCACCTGCTGCGGGTAAAACGTATCGGCCGACACACTCACGGTATAACTGCCCGGACTTAAACCCGCGAACGAAAATCTCCCATCGGCGTCCGTTGCGGTTGTAACCGCCGAAGCCAAAAGATTGCTCTCCAGCCTAACGGTCACGGCCGGAACAGGAGCGCGCGTGCCTTGGTTGATGACCGATCCGATGATGCGCTGCTGTGCAGTGGCTGCCGCACACATCAATAGTAACCAGAACGCAGTGAATGTAAGAGATCTGATTGAAGATGACATGAAACCTCCTTCGCAATCTTTGGAAAGATTGGCGCGAAGACATTAAGAGCCTACCCACACGGCTCTGAGGGGCACCCAGCGCCAATAGCCGCATGGGCTGAAACCCAATGTCCACTTGAGCAAAGCGGTCCTGATTTTTTTGAGCTTAGGCGAAGAAAGGTAGCGGAGGGCCACGCGGAGCGCCGCGGCGGCACAGCGCACTCAGCTTTTGCGTGGGTCTGTAGTCGACGTTGGCAAGGCGGACGCCGAAAGGTGGGTGTGGACGATTCGCATGACCGAGTGTCGCTGCGTGGCGTTGTCTCTTTGAACTCGCGAAGCCGGATGCGCAAGCGCCGCAGTCCGGCTGGCAGGGCTTTGTCAGCGTGCCGGTAGATACGCTGGCGTGGTCTGCATCAGTGTTTGACGTTTCGTGCGAATAGTTGGAATCACTATCTTGACTTGGCTCCGTCGCCACAGCCTCCGTGAATAGTAACCGACTGACATTTTTCCTAACCGATGACAAACCGCACAGCGGCTCTGCCGTCTGAATTGGCGTTTTATGAACATGAAGCGTCTGATTGTGACCCGCAAGAAAAGCATGACATGAACTGTTCATGCAAGAACCCGCGGCATGCGGTGCTCTTCCCGCGCAACAAGTCAAGGTGCACATGGGACCACTGGCTATCGCAGCAGACGGAATGTTGGCCCAAAGGATTGACAGGAGCAGCGTCGAGCCAAGAAGCACTCTTGCAGCGCGGAAGGCAGTCGAGCCCCAACTCTGTCTATTCAGTTTAACCACGATTCATATTCGACAAGTCCCGGAATTCTGTCACGGCAAATGTAAACCTGCAAGAGATAGTCGAGCTCAAATCAAATTAAGAATGAGGGCAAAAACCTCGTCAACCTGAGTTCTTGATTGCGCGCGCTCACGCGCACCTTAATTCAATAAGGCCTCGGCTTGCATTCGATCATTCCAGCCGAGAGAGTTTGTGAGTTTCAGAAGTCGATGCGAATGAAAGGGGTCAAATCGTGGTTTTTTCACAGAAGTGGATGCGAATACATACAAGAGTGGATGCGAATGGTTTCAGAATATACAGAAGAGGATGCGAACGATTTTGGCGGGGCTGCCGGGCCATTGCGGGGCTGACGCCCGTTGGGCCAGCAAAAGACTTGGCCGGACAAATGATGAGATTGGATGACGGAACGAATTAGCGCTAAAGTATTGAGCTTCTCACCTCGTAAATTTACTGACATCGAAAAACCACTTTTCGCCTGTTGTCGATCTGCCTCGTCCTTTACTCAATGCCGTTAACCCGCTCATAGCTGCACTAACTTTTATTGATAGCGATTTAAGTTGCACCCCTCTTGTTTCTCCTTCAATCCTTACTTGTACATAGCCAACGAACGGAAATTCGCGAGAAAAGAAATCAGGGTCCTGGCTGGCTATCCAGACGCACAACTCATGCTCGTCTGAACTCCACGGGGGATTCGTCTTCCACCATTCCTGCATCTTTGCATAATATGGTCCCTGGGCCATACGAGGTATGGACAAATAACTTTCATAAACAGATGCAACAATCCCATCTTGGGCTTTAGAGGACTGTAGGTTGTACCACGTCGACCAATGCACACGGTCGCAGCTATAACGAAAATAAGCATGGAGGTAAGTGAAATCTTCAGCGCCACCTTCAACCTCTAATTTTATCGTAGCGGACGTTGGCGGGCGCCATGACATCCCAGCCGAAATTGGTTGCGACTGGACCCATACTTCGGCTGACATATTTGGCGGCAGTTTTTCTGAGGATAGTCCACCATCTCTTAGTGAGACGGACGGAGACCACGTCACCCCATCTGGAACTTTAGCAGGTGCAAACTGAATGTTGACAGTATCGCTATAAAAGATCTGGGCCTGTGCGGTGATTGCCTTGAGGAGCAACAACCCAAGCAATACCACGAATTGAATTCTGTATCGCATACCCATGTTGAAATTGCCTAACGCCCGAATTAACCCGCGCCGAGCAGCATTCAAGCAACGACGCAATGAATAAGCAGGGAAGAGATGCTATCGAGGCGGGTTGAATGAGTTAGGCTCGCCATCAACGCCCTTTTCGCCTCACGATTTGACTCAGATTAACCCTAATAGGAACTCCTTCCTTCTCTCCGATGATTTTCTGCTTCTCAGTTTTTATAATGTGCGGGGCTTCAAATGTAAAATCCTGAGCAACAATATAGCCGATATAATTTTCCAGACGATAAAGCCTGTTTTCACTTCGGCTATAGAAGAATACAGGTCTATGCCCCGGCTGATGACCACCTGTACTCTCTACATTGAAGACAAAGAATTGCGAATCAGGACTCCATTCACCACGTAAAATATTATCACCATGTTCACAATCAGAAGATGAAAAGTCTTTCCGATAGAACAACGCACCATCGCGCTTTCGGATTACAAGACGATCTTCTGGACAGCTTTTACTCACTGGAGTAATTACCACTCGGAGGATGCCATCTGGAGATTTATAACTCTTTAGTTGCTGCGCCCTAACAAGGCGAGGTGCAACACCCAACAAAGTAACAAAAAGAATACGAAGTAACATGAATTTCTCGATGAGAGGCACGCTAACTCGCGGTCGGCTCGAATGACTTGTCAGACGCGGCATCGCCGATTAGTCCGCCACCACGTCCGCGGTATTTTATTAGTCCGGTACTCCCGCACCACTTGCCCGTTTCTCGAACAAGCGACATACCACCACTCTTTATATGTTTGGGATGCGCGCGCAGACTCTTCTTCTGTGGCTGCGGACACGTCTTCCTTAACAATCTTTAGGAGAACCTGGCTGTCATGCGGTGAAAAACCGTAGGCCTCTGGCACTATCCAAAGATGGCGGTCCGGCGCTGCGTGCTGGCGGTAAATCTTCAGGGCCGCTGAGTCTATCTGCCTCTTTTTTCCCGACCTTAAGTTTACGGTCACTACTTTGCTGGACTTTGTAGCCTCCCAATCGTTGATGAGAACAAACGATCTCCGATGGCCAAGGGTCACAACGATCTGACGGCCGTGGGTGTAAAAGAGGCGTGGTTCTTTGTCGCCATCTCGCTTGATATAAGCGCATCTGATGTAATTCTTTTCGCCTGGGGTGATGTACTCAGATACCTCGTACCCCTCCAGCCGGTAGGTGACACCAGGTTTCAGGCCGACCCAGGTAGCATTACCGCGCTGCACGACCTGCGCGGAAGCCGTCGAAAAGATAAGCAGTAGGGTGAAAACGATGAAAACTCGATAGGTCATAAGAGTATTCTAACGCGCTTCAGCGGCTCGCGATTGCATAAAACCTCTCCGCTTCACCCTCCAATAATAGAAACCTCTCTAAGGCCGATCTGCGCGCTCGAAATAGGCTCGGATTCTGATTCGAGGCTCGGGTCGAACCTCGGTGATGCGGTCCTTATATACTTGAAGCCTCTCCTCAAAGTTGAATTCGGCCTCACCTCTGTGCCGGATCTTCAGGTGAACTGAAAGCGTCACGAAGTCTTTGCCTAGCTTTTCAATGCTCGCTCCGTATTGGTACGAAATGCCTTCCGATGAAGATCCGCCAATCGACCCCCCGGAATCGTCGGCCAAACCATCTTCAAGCATTACGGGAATTGTTGTCATACGCTGGTCCAGGATCCCCGCTATCATCACATCGAGAGCGACGTGCTCCTTCGCCAGTTCCGCGATTTCCGCAAGAGGAAAAAAGTGCCACGCAGAGGTAACTGGTAAGTCTCCGCCGTCTACCCCCTTTCGCCTCCAACAGGGTTCATCGCCCTCGAGGTCTGCACCCTTAATCGTCGCGACCCAGAGTGCGTTTCCCTGGGCCAGGGCTATCTGGTTGAGGACCTCACGGATGGTGAGGTCTGAGCCCGAAAGCGTGAACTTCGGGATTTCAAAAACGTGGTGGGCGCCGTGGCCGTAACCACCCCCATAGCCGTTCAGGTACTTTTCAGGCTCAAGCGTGAACCTGATGGCCCAACGCAATTGGTTCTCGGCAGCAAAAAGGTCTACCTCCTTCACGATATAACTCTTGAGTCAGATATTTAGGAAATTGAACGGGTGCACAGCCTCGGTGGGCGAGTAAATGTGAACGAGTCCGTC
>DATBRN010000035.1:0-8050 GCA_036560225.1 Pyrinomonadaceae bacterium
CAAAGTGATCCGGTTGGACGGGGTTTCAGCGATGGGCACGATACGTTTGAAGTTGTCGGCGTCGCTCGCGATACGAAGTACCGCAATCTGCGTGAACCGCCGCGCATGACGATGTATCTGCCGTTGGCCCAGGCGTATGTGCCCACTGTGAGCCTGGTGGTGCGAACGGGGGGCGATCCGCGCAGTTTGGCGCCGCTGATTCAGGCGCGGCTGCACACGATCGAGCCTTCGTTGGCGATCTATAACAGCAGAACACTGCTAGAACACGTCGGTCGATCGCTCTATCTCGAGCGCATGGAGAGCCTCATCTTTGGCTTCCTTGGCTTACTGGCACTGATTCTGACAGCAATTGGTGTCTACGGTGTGGTCGCCTATTCGGTGGCCCAGCGAACCCGCGAACTCGGAATTCGAATCGCGCTCGGTGCACAGAAAAAAGATGTACTCCAGCTGATCCTGAGGAAAGGACTGGTTCTCGTTGCATGGGGCTCGGTTATTGGACTAGTGGCTTGCCATTGGCTGTCGCGCCTGATTTCGAGTCAGCTCTACGGCGTCAGTCCGAATGATCCAATAACTCTGTTGACCGTCGCAGCGCTGCTTGGCGGAGTGGCTTTGCTGGCTAGCTATATCCCCGCGCGGCGCGCAACCAAGGTCGATCCATTGGTGGCGTTGAGATACGAGTGAAACGACTGCGGATTTCGGATTGCTGATTAAAAGCATGGTTCTCAGATTAAGAAACCAATCTGAGATCTGAAATTTCAGATCTCAGATCCAAAAGCTAAGAGCATAGCGGAGGTGATGATGAATTCTCTGTGGCAAGACTTGCGCTTTGGCGGGCGGATGTTGATGAAGAACCCTGGATTCACGCTGCTTGCACTAATCACGCTCGCTCTGGGCATCGGTGCGAACACGGCGATCTTCACCGTAGTGAACGCGGTGCTTTTGCGGCCGCTTCCTTACGCTAACGCTGATGAGTTGGTCGGCATTTATCTGAGCCAGGGCGGCGATGCAGAGGAATCACGGTTTCCCTATGAAGCCCCGTCGTACCTTAATTTGAAAAACAACAACACCGTCTTCACCGACGTAGCAGCGCTCAGCAACAAGGGCTGGCCGGCGAACCTGACTGAAGCGGGGGAACCCGAGCGGCTACAAGGCTTCCAGGTCTCTGCCAGTCTGTTTCCAGTACTCGGAGTTAACGCGGAACTGGGCCGCACTTTCGCGGCCGAAGAAGATCGCCCCGGGACAAACCGAGTTGTCGTGTTGAGCCACGAACTTTGGCAACGGCGATTTGGGGGCGACCGAGCTATCCTTGGACGAGCGCTAATCCTCAACGACGATTCCTACACGGTCATCGGCGTGTTGCCGCCGGACTTCCGTTTCTACACCAAGACCGATATCTGGACGCCGCTTGCGCTTGCCGTCGCTGAGGAGAACGACCGCAATTCGCGCTACCTGGAGTTGATTGCTCGTCGCAAGCCCGGAGTTTCAATCGCGCAGGCCAGTGCCGAGACTGATCGAATTGCGCAGGAATTCATTAACAACCCGAAGACGAAATTGCACGCACGAGTGAGTCCTCCGCAGGACTTATTGAACAAAGAAGTGCGTCCGTTCCTGCTTCTGTTATTGGCTGCAGTTGGCTTCGTGCTCCTGATCGCCTGCGTGAACATGGCAAATCTCACACTGGCGCGCGGCACGGTCCGACGCCGGGAATTGGCAATTCGCTCAGCGCTCGGAGCGGGACGTTTGCGGGTCGCAAGGCAACTGTTGCTTGAGAGCGCGATGCTGGCAGTTATTGGTGGCGCGTTTGGATTATTGCTAGCCAACTGGGCCATCAAGTTCCTCGCCGCTGGCCTCCCTGAGTATCTCGCAGACGCAAACTCGCGCGTAGCTTTGCTGAAGGTTGACGCTACGGCTCTCGCTTTTACGCTTGCTCTCTCGTTAATAACCACGGTCCTTTTCGGACTGGCGCCGGCGCTGCAACTTTCTCGTGTGAGGCTTAACGAAGAACTGAAAGAAGGAGGGCGAACTGCCGGTGGGCGCAGTCGCTTTCGCTCGGCGTTGGTGATTGCGGAAGTCACGCTGGCGATGATGACCCTGGTCGGCGCGGGTTTGATGATCAAGAGCTTGTGGCGTCTGGTCCATGTGGATCCGGGCTACGAGCCGGCTGGCGTACTGACGGCGCGGATCGATCCGTCGGGCCCAAATTACGAGGAGCCGGCGCAGATTAATGGCTTCTACAAAACACTCCTGGAACGAGTCTCCACAATTCCCGGAGTAAGTAACGTGGCAATTATCAACAGCTTGAACGCTTCAATGCCCTTCAGCGTCGACGAGCACCCGCCGGTTCCTCCAGATCAACAGCCATTGGCCCAGATGAATCAGGTGAGCGCCGATTACTTCAAGACGATGGGAATACCGCTGCGGGCCGGACGGAGCCTCAACGACCGCGATGTAAAAGGCGCGCCGGCAGTCATCATCATTGACGAGAGTCTCGCTCGCCAGGAATTTCCCGGGGAGAATCCGATTGGTAAACACCTCAATTTCTGGAAAAGCTCGTGGGAGGTCGTCGGCGTTGTTGGTGGGGCACGTTATTGGGGTCTCAATGGCGGACCAATACCACATATCTACTTCTCGTATCAGCAGGTGAACTGGCACTCAATGTCGCTGAGAGTGCGCGGGTTGCCTGGTGATCCAATGAGGTTCGCCGGTCCGATTCGCAATGAGCTCGCGGCCATAGATAAGAACCAGCCAATCCATTCGTTCAAGACCCTTCAGGAAACGGTCTCTGACCTGGTGGCTCCGCAACGTTTCACAACCTTGCTGCTCGCAGGATTTGCAGCGCTGTCAGCTTTGCTCTCAGCCATCGGGATTTATGGAGTCATGTCTTATTCGGTTACGCAAAGCACGCGTGAGATTGGTGTACGCATGGCGTTGGGAGCACAGCCTCGGAATGTTCTGCGACTCGTCGTTGGCAGGGGAATGCTGCTGGCCCTTATCGGCATACTGCTGGGCTTGGCTGGATCATATGCTTTGACTCGGTTGATGACGACGCTCTTATTCCAGGTGAAGCCGACTGATGTGACGACTTTTTTAACAGTGGCGTTTGTTCTGCTCGTGATTGCGCTGATCGCCTGCTACATACCGGGACGTCGCGCAACAAAAGTAGATCCTTTAACGGCGCTCAGGTACGACTGAGTCTCAGATCTCAGATCTCAGATCTGAGATCTCAAAACGAAGTAGGAGTAGGAATTGATGGACACAATCTTTCGCGATCTTCGTTACTCGCTTCGTCTGCTGATCAAGAGCCCGGGCTTTACGGCTGTGGCCGTCTTGTCCATCGCTTTGGGTATCGGCGCGAATACGACAGTCTTCAGTGTGATCAATGGCGTCCTGCTGAAATCATTGCCTTATAAAGATCCCAGCACTCTGGTGCTGCTCTGGGGAGATAGCCGAACTGAAGGCAATCTCAAAAGACACAATCAGGTCTCAGCCACTGACGTCGCCGACTTTCGTTCGCAGAATACTGTTTTTGAAGACGTTGCAACCTACAGCGGTTGGTTTCCAATCGCGTCCGGCGATGGCGAAGCGGAAAGAATTCCAGCGATCCAGGTCGGCGACGGATTTTTCAAAATCATGAAAGGCGAGCCTCTGCTCGGTCGCGTTTTTAGTCGAGAAGAACAGGAAGACGGCAAAGATTTCGTTATCGTTCTCAGCTATGGTCTGTGGCAACGCCGTTATGGCGGCGATCCAAATATCATCGGCAAGACCACCTTGCTCAACGGACGTCCGTACACCATCGTCGGCGTCATGGCCCCGGATTTTCACCCTCTACCGCCAGCCCTGGTTTCCCCTGAGGGTCAATTCTACCGGCCGGTCGCTGAAACCTATGACGACAATGCGCTTGATGAGCGGCATCTTCGCGCTATCGCTAGGCTCAAGCCCGGCGTAAGTATCGAGCAAGCGCGGACAGAGGCCAGTGTTATTGCAGCACGCCTCGAACAGGCACATCCATTAACCAACAAGAATCAGGGAGCCTACGTAGTTTCGATCACTGACGAGATCGTTGGCGGTATACGTCCAACTTTATGGATGGTGTTTGGCGCGGTGATCTTTGTCTTGTTGGTCGCCTGCGCGAACGTGGCCAACTTGCTGCTGGCACGTTCTACGGTCCGATTCAAAGAGATAACGATTCGCTCGGCAATTGGCGCGGGGCGCATGCAATTGATTCGTCAATTGCTAACCGAAAGCCTCTTGCTCGCGCTGGTAGGCGGCGGTCTGGGTTTGTTGATTGCGATCTGGGGGACAGGACTGGTCGCTTCCGCAGGTTCAAAGATCAATCCGATGTTTCAGGACGTTCACGTTGACTTACGCTGCCTCGGATTTACGTTTGCGATCTCGATCCTTACTGGCTTGACATTCGGACTTGCTCCCGCACTTCAGATCTCAAAGCCGAACCTGGCGGAGTCGCTCAAGGAAGGGGGACGAGGATCAGGTCCTTCCGCAAGTCGCAACCGTTTGCGCAGCGTTCTCGTTGTTTCAGAGATTGCGATGACACTGGTGCTGCTTGTCTGCGCAGGCCTTCTCATCAGAACGGTCATGATCCTTCGGAATGTCGACACGGGCTTCAATCCGAAAAATATTCTGGCTATGAACATCGGCTTGCCCGCAATCAAGTATCCCAAACCGGAAAACCAGATCGCGTTTTACAAACAGGTGCTCGATCGCCTTGCAACCTTGCCGGGTGTCAGGGCGGTGGGCACTACCAGTGTGCTTCCGCTTAGCGACAACTTCGATGGCCGCGGTATCGGGGTTGAAGACCGCCCCAAACCTCGCGGCGAGGAAATTACTGTCGACCTGTACATCGCCTCTCCGGGATATCTGCAGGCAATGGAGATTCCCCTCGTTAAAGGGCGTGCAATTACCGCACAGGACACTCAGTACTCGGCCACCGTAGTGCTGATTAACAGCACGATGGCGGCCCAGTTATGGCCCAATGAGGATCCGTTAGGCAAAGGCATTAAGTTCCCGAGCGACGAAAAGAAGCCTTGGCGGCGCGTCGTCGGCGTTGTTAAAGATGTGTCGCAGTATGCCTTGGATACAAAGCCGCCCATGCAGATCTATGTGCCGCACGCGCAGTTTCCCACCGGCTTCAACACGATAGTAGTCAAGACCGAAACTGAGCCCACCGCCATGACAAACGCTATCAGGCGCGAGATTCTGGCGGTCGATAAAGATCAAGCCGTATTCAAGGTGACCACGCTTGAGCAGCTAATGGGAGACTCCATCCTCACCAGAAAGTTCTTCATGCTGCTGCTGCTCGTGTTTGCGGCGTTGGCATTAGTCCTTGCAGCCGTTGGTATCTACGGCGTCATGTCTTATGTCGCTTCGCAACGCACCCATGAAATCGGCATCCGAATGGCGCTGGGCGCGCAGGCGAGCGACGTGCTGAAGTTAATTATTGGAAACGGAATGGTCCTGGCGTTGATTGGCGTAGCGGCAGGGCTGGCGGGCGCGTTTGCGCTGACGCGGGTAATGGCAGGCGTGTTATTTGGCGTCAGCGCTACGGACACTGTCACGTTTGTAACGGTGTCTGTCGTCCTGATTGTCATTGCGCTAGTGGCTTGTTACCTGCCTGCTCGCCGCGCAACGAAGGTCGATCCATTGGTTGCGCTGCGATATGAGTGACGCTGAGATGATTTGAGATCTCAGATCTGAGATCTCAGAAAAAGCAAAAAGCAACAACCGAAAACCGACAGCAAGAGCAAAAAGCAGAACCAAAAGCAAGTCCAAAAGCAAAAACCAAAAAGCAAGAGCCATGGAAACACTACTGAAAGACATTCGCTACGGAATCAGAAGTCTATTGAAGCGGCCGGGTTTCACACTCGTCGCGATTATTACCCTCTCTTTGGGTATTGGTGCGAACACAACGATCTTCAGCATCATCAATACACTGATCCTGAGCCCTCCTCAGATAAAGGATCCAGACCGAGTCGTCGCAGTTTGGAACACGCCACGCGACAAACGTAGCGAGGGATACATCTCTTACCCTGATTTGCAGGATTGGCGCACACGTAATCAGAGTTTCGAAGACATCGCCGGCTATAAGCCGAACGGGTTCACTCTAATCGATCACGGTGAGGCTGAGCATGTTCAGGGAATGCGGGTTACTGCGAACTTCTTTCCTTTAATGAGAGTAGGCCTTCTACGCGGACGTAACTTTCAATTCGAAGAAGAGAAGAGCACCAGCCAAGGGGTTGCCATTATCAGTTACGAATTTTGGCAACAAAGACTTGCCGGCAGTGAAGCCGCTCTAAATCAACAAATCTCACTTGACAGCAAACCTCACACGATCATTGGCATTCTTCCTCCAAGGTTTGAGTTTCCCTTGTCCGTCAAGGATGCAGTGGTCTGGACCACTGTCGCCGGCGAGGCCGGGAATCTTACTGAGCGCGGCGCGCACGTCCTGGCCGGAGTTGGCCGATTGAAACAAAACGTCTCCATTGAACAAGCGCAAGCGGAGATGACAACTCTGGCTGCCAACCTGGAAGAGGCCTATCCGAGTTCCAATCGAAACTCAACTATTTATCTCGTCAACTCCGAAGAACAGATTGTGGGTAAAGATGTGCGCGGAGCGCTCTGGCTCCTATTAGGAGCAGTCGGTTTCATCCTGCTGATAGCGTGCACCAACATGGCGAATCTCCTGCTTGTAAGGGCCAGCGCCAGACACAAGGAAATTGCCTTACGTGCCGCACTCGGAGCGGGGCGCTGGCGAATTGCGCGGCACCTGATAACGGAATCGATTCTGCTGTCGTTGCTTTCGGGCGCCACTGGATTGCTGTTTACCATCTGGGGCCTGGGCGCTATCAAGTATTACGCGGCCGATCAGTTGCCCCGACTTGATGAGGTCCAAATCAACTTACGAGTGCTGCTCTTCACTCTGGCAGTCTCCGTGCTGACAGGTCTGCTATTCAGCCTGGTGCCGACTCTGAAAGCCTCGCGTCCTGACGTCAACGAAGTGTTGAAGGCAGGCACGAAAGCAGCAACCAGTAGTCGCGCCCTGCGCTTGTGGCGCGATTCGCTGGTGGTTTCGGAAATTGCATTGAGTTTGGTTCTTCTCGTTGGCGCCGGATTGATGATCCGCAGTTTTGCTCAGCTGCTAAGCGTGCCTCCCGGATTCGATCCGAAAAATGTTCTGACGGGCCAAGTCAGTTTGACAAGCGACGTCTATGAGAAGCCTGACGAATGTGTTCGCTACGTCAATCAGACTCTGGAAAGACTAAAAGCATTGCCGGGCGTTGAGGGTGCGGCGTTTGTTGCCCCAATGCCTTTTAGCGGCGGCAACGTCGGCTCGGACTTTCGAATTGAAGGCCGACCTTTGCCGGAAGCCGGAGGAGAGCCAACGGCCAATAACCGCAGCGTCACACCGCAGTATTTCCAGGCAATGAAGATCGCTTTGATCAAGGGTCGCTTCTTCAGCGAGCAGGAAAGAGGGGAGGGCATCGGTGCTGCCATCGTCAACCAAACGTTGGTGCAACGTTACTTCCCCGGCGAGGATCCGATCGGGAAACACATCTCGCATATCGGCGCGAACCAGAACGAAGGCGATCCGGAGGAGTGGGAGATTGTCGGCGTTGTAGGCGACGTGCACCACAGCAGCCTGACCAGAGCAGCAAGCCCCGAGATCTATTTGCCATATCAGCAAAACAGCTGGAACTGGGGCAATTTTCTTGTTCGCACAACAGTTGAACCAACCGCGTTGACCCAGACGTTTCGCGAGCAGATCCGCGCCGTTGATAAGCGTGTGACGCTGACAGGTGTGCGAGCGTTGACTGAGGCCATTTCCGAAACGGTGGCTCAGGAACGTTTTTACACTCTTCTTTTTACCGTCTTTGGTGCGATCGGGCTGCTACTGACGGTTACCGGCGTCTATGGCTTGATCTCCTACACCGTCGCCCAACGAACGCAAGAGATTGGAATTCGGATGGCTTTGGGGGCAAGTCGGCAAAACGTCGTGCGCATGGTCCTCAAACAAGGAGTTGCGCTCGCGTTGATT
>DATBRN010000036.1:0-8577 GCA_036560225.1 Pyrinomonadaceae bacterium
CTTCGCGCCTCTCACTGAAATCGCAATCTCCCTGAGATCCTCGCAACTATAAATCGCTGGGCTATTTTTAAAGCCTCCGCCACGCGGATTGCAATGTCCATTCTGCGGTTTACTCCAGTCTGCGTAGCGAACCGACAACTATCCACAGATTTCGCCGATTACACGATTTGCTCTAACTTGCCGTCAAGCTGGCATGGGGTGACCCCCTCAAGTGAGACAGTTTGTAAATTACACACGTGGTTGACTAAAGATTTTGCTTTTCAAAGTAATCATTGTTCTACAGAATTGGCCTTGACTGGTGAAGCGGAGGTGAGCTCTGCTGGAGAGCAACTCACCAAGGAATAACCAGTTGGAGACTCATCGACACCGATGGTCTGGGGAGCGATCGGGAGATTGCTCCCCGTACTATTTAGCTCATCGGATCGATAGATCTCCTCATGCCTGAAAAAACTCATCTTCACCCCCGCGCTATTGCTGGTTGGGGGTAAGGATTGCTCGAACTCTTCCGGAGGTTGATAACCAAGTGACGAGTGTAAGCGACGCCGATTGTAATACTGCTCAAGAAAGACCTCGACGTTCAGCCGTAAATGCTCCAGATCGCGATAATCGTTGAGGTAAATTTCCTCCTGTTTCAGTGTCTTCATGAAGCTTTCACAACTAGCGTTGTCATAGGGATTGGCTGGTCGACTCATACTGGGAACGATCGCATGTTGTTGCAACACTTGAATGTACTCAGTTGAAGCATACTGTACACCCCGATCAGAATGATGGACCAATCCGGGCACCGGCTGGCGGGCCGCGATGGCCATTTCCAAAGCTGCTTTTGGTAAGCTTGCCGCTAACGTTCTGTCCAATGCCCAACCCACCACTTTGCGCGAGAAAGCATCGAGAATAACTGCCAGGTAGACAAACTCCTTTTGCAAGCGAATATACGTAATATCGGCCACCCAGAGCTGATTAATGCCAGTCAATTTCACGCGACTAGCAAGATTTAGGTAGACCTCAAAGTCATGATGGGAATTGGTAGTGACTACAAAAGCGCGCCGCTGCACGGCCAATAAGTTGTCTGTCTGCATCAGGCGCTGCACCCGCTTGTGGTTTACTAACAGCCCGCGGCGGCGCAGTTCTTTGCTAACTCGTCGATAGCCATAGCGACGGCGATGCTCCAGGAAGATCTGCTGGACGGTGGTTCGCAGTTCCATCTCTTCCAACTCTGGTTCGTGTTGCTGTAAAGAGCGATAAAAGCTGGGCCGACTTACTTGGGCCAACTGGCACATCCGCTCCACACTCAAGTTGCCTTGCAAGGACATCACTTCCCGGATCTGGTTGTAGATGTCTTGTCGCCAGAGCTTTTGCTCCCTCGACGTCGTTCCTCGATTTTTTGCAAGGCACCTTTGAAAAAATCCAATTCCAAAGTCTTGTCAGCTAAAATCCCTTTCAGCCGCGTGACCTCCTTCTCGAGTTCAGTTTCACGCGACTTTGCCGGTGGCCCTGGCTTTCTGCTGATAACACTTTCTGGGTCCAGTTGCTCGCGCCACAAGTACAGCGACTTCCGTTCGACCCCCAGTTCTGCCGCCAGCGCTACAATGTTGTTGCACCCTTTCATGCGCTCCACTGCTATCCGCCGAAACTTCAGTGAATAGCGTCCCACTCGTTTCTTGCCCACTCTGCAGCTCCTTTCTCTGCTAAAGTGTGTCAAATTACGAGTGTCTCAATCTAGGGGGTCACTCCAGCTGTTAGAATTTGCGGGTGCATAAGAATCTTACTGAATCTGCGTAATCTGCGTAATCTGCGTAATCAGCGGATTGTCCCTTCGCTGTCAAAACGCTTCTTGACTTTGCCAGCGAAAGCTACTATTGAAGTGACCGGGTTATTGCTAAGTCCTCGCGAATACTGAAGTCTCATTTGTGTTCATCTGAAGATCTGCGCACGCGCGACAACTAAATAGCTTACCCTTGGCAAAAATATTTGAGACGACATTCTAATTCTTGCTCCACCTCAGGAGGCTCACCATGTTCAAACGAATGCTTGTGCTGTTCCTCTTTGCTTTTGCTGCGTTGATGGTCTCGATGCGTGGAATCGAGACTGCAGCGCGAAGAACCCCACCACCCGTTTTCAACTTTCCCAGCGCCCGCGACAACCCGCCGGCCGGCTGGACCGGACCCGTGTTTCAACTAAGCCAGGACTACCCCACAACGGCGCCCCCGCCGGAGACCCTCCCGTGGAAGGCCTTCGATTTCAAGACCCAGCCGATGCAGTATGTTAATGCACTGCTGGCCTATGGGTTAGAGGGCAACACAGAGGTCGACTTCCAAGTACAAAACAACGCGGTACGCAAGTGGTATCACGCACCGTGGATGCACACAGGCAGAGAATTCATTCACGGCATGACACACGAGCGCGCTTCGCGACCAAAGGAGCTTGCACCAACGCAGACCACTCTATTTCAGAACTGGGCCGTCGGCTTCTATAACGCCTCCGGGGGCTACGCTCTCGGTAAGGTTTGGGCCAACCCTAACGCACCCGATCCCGCACTGGCCCGGTTTCCGGATGGCACCGTGGCGTTCAAGTTGCTGTTTACGCAAGCTTCGGTCGCTGAGGTCCCTTATTTGAAGAATGACTACGAATGGTTGGCCGACATCAATCAAGTCTCGAAGACGGGCAAGCAGCCGGAGACGATGAGGTTACTACAAATCGACGTGGCCGTGCGGGACACTCGTGCCGCCGGGACGACAGGATGGGTTTTTGGCACGTTCATCTACGACGGAGATAGGCCGGGTACTACACCATTCGATCGCCTCGTGCCCATCGGCCTCATGTGGGGCAACGACCCTTCGAAGGTCATTAGTGGTGGAACGCTGACGCAGACTTTCATAAATCCAGATCAGCACATCCCGCAGCATCTCGGCTACAAGGGCCGTCTCAATGGGCCGGTAGACAACAAGGTTTCCTCCTGCCTTTCCTGTCACTCGACTGCAGCGATTTCACTTAACCCCCCGCGACCTACAATCAGCGGAATACCGCCGGCAAACCCGACAAATGCTCAACTCAGAAGTTATTTTCGCAACATCAAAGCCGGCACTCCGTTTACACCCGGCTATACATCGCTGGACTATTCGCTTCAGCTACAGGTCGGCATTGCAAACTGGGTTAGCTCCGGCGCTGTGCCGCCGCCGGTTGGCCCACCCGGTGCCCCAGGGATCGCGCCGGCACACAGCCCCATCAGTCGCAAAGCAATGAACATTATCAAGCCGATGGAACGGGACGGCACACCCGAACCAGCCCCAGTCTCACCAGTTAAGCGAGGGCGACGGCATTGATGAGTTGACGGGCTGCAGCTCTGCCCTAAAGGTGATCCTTCAACGCAGGTTAGGAAGGGTGGCTCAAGTCTACCCAATTCGCAGGTTAGGAAGGTGGGCTTGCCCCCGCCGGAGCGCCAACGGCGCGAGTGGTCTTGAGTTATGAAAAGGTATTTTCACTAACTCGAGTTTAACTATGAATTGAGAGTGGTAAAAACAGTCCCGCCATTAGCACTCCGGCGGGGGCAAGCCCACCTTCCTAACCTGCGAATTGGGTAGACTTGAGCCACCCTTCCCAACCTGCGAAATTTTCCTAGTTGAAGGATTACCTTCACGATACAGCTCAATGACCGTTAATGAGCATGCGGGGCGGGTTGCTGCTGCGTGACGCAATGGATCGTCCCCATACCCCAAACTAGTGGCTCGCAGTTGATACCTATGACACGACGGCGCGGAAATAGGTGCTGAATTGTTTCCAGGGCTCGCGCGTCGTTTGCCTGAGCGAATATCGGAACCAGCACTACTTCGTTCGCGATATAGAAGTTGGCGTAGCTTGCCGGCAGGCGCTCAAGATCGCGCGTTTCAGTGTTGCTTCCACCAACGATCCCCGGCATAGGCAGGGTAACTATCTCGAACTTGCGGTCGTTGACGTCACTCATTGCCCGCAACTTGCCCAGGTTGTCCTGCAGAATTTTGTAATTCGCGTCAAATGGATCTTCTTCAACGGCGCAGACGATTACATCTGGCGCAACGAAGCGTGCGATGTCGTCGATGTGCCCGTCAGTATCATCGCCAACAATCCCTTCGCCAAGCCAAAGAATTTTTTCGACGCCGAGATAGCTCTTCAGATACTTTTCAATTTCATCTTTACACAGATGCGGATTGCGATTTGGGTTCAGAAGACATTGTTCAGTCGTTAGCACACAACCTGCGCCATTTACTTCAATCGATCCGCCTTCCATTACAATGCCAGGCTCAAAGCGCGGCAGGTTTAGAAAACCTTCCAACCGCGATGGTATGAAATCGTCCTGCTTCAATTCTTCATACTTGTTTCCCCAGGCGTTGAATATCCAATCATTGAAAGCAACGCCACCGTTGTCATCGAGGATAAAGTTGGGACCGTAGTCACGAATCCAGGAGTCAACGGTTTGGATTTGATGGCAGCGGAGATTTTCTGCCCCAAGAAACCCGCAACGCGCGCGCACTAATCTTTCGGTTTCTTCGTCGTCGACCAGAAGATTGACTGTCTCATACGGCGCAAGCGCCGCTATCATGTTGAGAAAAATCTCTTCAACCTGGGGCACACGTTCGGGCCAGGTCTCCGGATCTTTGGGCCAGGTTAGCCACGTCGCGCTGTGAGGTTGCCATTCGGCAGGCATGCGGTAACCAAGTTCGGTTGGCGTGGGCATGGATTATTCGTTCGCGGCGGGCTCCAAAAATCGCGTGGAGAGCGGTGTATAGGAATCGATGCGCCGGTCGCGCAGAAACGGCCAATTCTGGCGCGTCTCCTCAATCTTATCGAGGTCGCACTCCACCACAAGTGTTTCCTCTTTGTCGGCGGATGCCCTGGCGATAATGCGTCCAAACGGATCGGCAACGAACGACTGGCCCCAGAAGGTGAGTTTGCCTTCGCGACCTACGCGGTTAACGACGACAACGTAAACCCCATTCGCAATGGCGTGCGCGCGTTGAATTGTTTCCCAGGCGGAATGCTGCGCTTCGTTCATCTCCTCTTGCTCTCCGGGGAGCCAGCCAATTGCTGTTGGGTAGAAGATAAACTCCGCGCCAGTCAACGCGGTCAGCCGGGCGGCCTCGGGAAACCATTGGTCCCAGCACACCAGCGCGCCGACCTTTCCATACTGAGTGTTGTGAGTTTGAAAGCCCAAGTCTCCGGGGGTGAAGTAAAACTTTTCGTAATAGAGTGGATCGTCGGGAATGTGCATCTTGCGATACTTGCCAACTATCTTTCCGGCGGCGTCGATGATCACAGCTGTGTTGTGGTAAACGCCAGCGGCGCGCTTTTCAAAGACCGAGGCTACGATGACGACTTTCTTCTGCCGCGCCACCTTAGTCAGCATCTCCGTTGTCGGACCGGGAATGGTTTCTGCAAGTTTGAAGAGCTCAATGTCTTCAGTCTGACAAAAGTACTGCGACCGGAAGAGCTCCTGCAGGCAGACAATCTGCGCGCCCTTCTTTGCCGCGTCACCGATGCGGGCGATGGCTTTTTTGAGATTGGCTTCCGGCTTTTGGTCGCAGCTCATCTGGACCAGACCAACCTTTACCGTGTGCGACTTCGTTTTCTTTGGCATAACGCGAGTATAGAAATTTACCGCAACGCTTGCAAAGATGATGGTAAGTGTCCGTACCCAGTCAGCGGGGGCAAGCCCGGGGTCCCCAGCGGGGCAGCCCCGCTGGGGTGGAAGCCCACCTTCCCAACCTGAGAGATTCTGTAACTCGCTCGATTGATCTCTACTGGAATGGCCCTCAACGGTAGATTTAATCAAACAACTCAGAGGACCTCTCAGGTAAGGAAGGTGGGCTTGCCCCCGCTTGTGTTTTGGGCGTTTCACAGGGTGTTGTCGACTAAGGTAAGATGTCCGGTCGTTTTAAACCTACAATTCAAGAGAGATGTGCCAATGATTGATTTCGAGTTGACTGAAGATCACAACGCGCTGGTGCAAACCGTGCGCGAGTTTGCGCAGAAAGAGGTGGCGCCTTACATCAAAGAGTGGGACGAAAAACAGGAGTTTCATCCCGAAGTACTCAAAAAGATGGCTGAGTTGAACCTGTTAGGTGTCTGTATTCCGGAAGAATATGGCGGCGCTGGCTTCGATTACATTTCACTCGGTCTGGTGTGTGAAGAGCTTGAGGCTGTCGACACCTTCATGCGAGTCGTCATGTCAGTTCACACTGGTTTGAATTCCCTGACGCTGCTCACGTGGGGCAGCGAAGAGCAGAAGCAAAAGTACCTGGTTCCGCAGGCCAAGGGAGAGAAACTTGCGAGCTATGGTCTGACCGAGCCGGGCGCCGGGTCGGATGTGGTCGGTGCGCGATCCACGGCGCGCCGCGAAGGCGATGAGTATGTGCTCAACGGCGAGAAGATGTGGATTAGTCTGGCGGACATTGCCGACCAGTTTCTGTTTTTCTGTTGGACTGACGAAGAGAAACGCCGCAAGCGCGATCACAGCGGCATGTCGTGTTTCATTGTCGAGCGCGGCATGAAAGGTTTCAGTTCCGGAACCATTCACGGCAAACTCGGAATTCGGGCGGGCAACACGGGATATTTCTCGCTGCAAGATACCCGTGTTCCCGTGGCGAATCGCGTTGGGGAAGAGGGTGAAGGTTTTAAGATCGCGATGTTTGCGCTGGAGCAGGGAAGATTCACGGTTGCCGCCGGCGCGACCGGAGTAATCCGCGCGGCGCGAGATGCTTCAGTTGCGTATGCTTTGGAACGCGAGACCTTCGGCACAAAGATCGCTAATCACCAGCTAGTCAAACAAAAAATTGCGGAGATGGAAGCCGATTACCAGATGTCACGTCTGCTCTATCTGCGCGCGGGTTTTCTGAAGAACACCGGCCAGCCGAATGCTCGCGCAACGAGTCTCGCAAAGTGGCAGTCAACAACTCGCAGTGAAAAGGCAGCATCAATGGCAATTGAGATCCATGGCGCGAATGGTTATTCAAACGACTATCCCGTTGAGCGCTACCTGCGCAACTGCAAAGCCGCGATCATCTACGAGGGGACACGCGACATCCACACGCTCATGCAAGCTGACTGGGCGCTGGGATTGAAAAAAGAGAAACCAGCGCGCAAGACACTGCCGCCGTGGAAGCCGGCGGAGTCGCTCAGCGTTGCTGGTGACTCGAGATAGTGCTAACTATCAGCGTCTAAGTTCTCCTTCTAGAACAAAACATCGCCTTATTAACTAGTTGCCAGCGTCACTTCCGTGCCTCAAAGATGCGATTGAAGGGCGTTTCGGTGGCGCGACGAAATTGAGTAAAGCCGCCGGCTAGCACAACTTCCCGAATAGCCGCTTCCGGCGCCACCGCGCCGAGTGCAGGGCCTCCGAGCGCCATTGAGTTTGCTGTGCAGCAAAGCGTCGAGGCGCCGGCGAAAGTTCTCCCGATGATGTTGAAGTTCTCCTCGACCGTGTTGCCGGCCATCGGCTCAACAATTAGTGCACTACCGTCTGGATCCAAAACTTCATAGGCACGCTTGCAAGCACCGGTTGGGTCGCCCATGTCATGGAGGCAATCGAAGAAGGCGACCATGTCATATTGTTCATCCGGAAGTTCGGCTGCATTTGCCACTGCAAAAGTAATGCGATCAGAAACGCCGGCATCTTCAGCGCGCTGACGTGCAGTCTCTATGGACTTCTCATGATTGTCGAAACCCCAAAAGCGAGAATTGGGATAGGCACGCGCCATGATGATTGTTGAAGAACCGTGACCACAGCCAATATCAGCAACTTTTCCGCCTGCCTCCAGCTTCTCTTTAATGCCGGTGAGTGAGGGAATCCACGAAGTAATCAAGTGGGCGGCGTAACCGGGACGGAAGAAGCGTTCAGTGCCGACAAAAAGATCCGGATCGTGTTCGCCCCACAGCATGCCGCCGCCGTTCTTGAAGGCGTCTTCAATGCGGCTGACAGCAGCAGTCATTGCTTTGATAACGTGGAAGCCACCACCAACATAGAAAGGACTACTGTCGTCAGTGAGGGCCATCGCCTGCTCAGGTGCCAGCGAATAGCGCCCGCTGGCTGCATCGTAATCAATGTACCCGCCGGCGGCCTGGTTAATAAGCCACTCGCGAACGTACCTTTCGTTTGTTGAAGTCTTCGCCGCGAGTTCGGCGGGAGTAAGCGCTTCGCCTGAAGCCAGGGCTTTGTAGAGTCCGAGTTTCTGGCCGATGTACACCAGAGACGAACTTAAAGCGGCGCCAAAGTCTCCTACTACTTTACCCAGGAACGCGTTCATCTTGTCTTCATTAATTGGTGCAGGCTGTGTGACAGCTGACATAAAGAATCTCCTTTTATGAAAGATATTTGTACGGGGAATTATCGCGCACGTTCTACGACAGGCGGAGCGTTAAGTCAACCAGGACGCGGAGGCTAAAAAACTGGCGGCTTCCTCGTTTGGTCCACCTTTTGAAGTGCCACCGACACCGCGATCATCCGCGCGCAAAACTGCGATGCCACGCCGGGTCAGGTAGTCGGCCAGCACCAGAAAAGGCTGATGACCAAGCAACGACTCGTTGCAGTCCTGGGGACCTGAACCTGTG
>DATBRN010000037.1:0-5001 GCA_036560225.1 Pyrinomonadaceae bacterium
CAGGATGGCCAAAGATCCAGAAGAAGTGTTGCCAGATCACGGCGGAGCCGCCCGCCTGCGTGTCGAAGAAATGCCCGCCCAAATAACGATCGATCAGTAGCATGATCTGCGCCGCCGAGAGCGCTGGAAGCGCCAGTAGGATCATGAAGTTCACTACGATCATCAACCAGACGAGGAGCGGCATGCGCATCAATGTCATCCCTTTGCAGCGCAGCGACACCGCGGTCGCGATCACATTAATGGCTGAGACCGTACTGCCGATGCTCGTCAACAGCAGGCTGAGAATCCAGTAATCTGTGCTATGACCCCGCGAGAAGGCGGCGCCAGTGAGCGGCGCGTAAGCAAACCAGCCGACGTCCGGTGCAGAGCCGTGACCCGCGAGCCCCGGCGCGCCCAGATAACTGAAGTAAAGAAGCAGCCCACCGAAGAGATACATCCAGTACCCGAAAGCATTCAGGCGGGGAAAGGCCATGTCGCGCGTGCCAATCATCAGCGGCACGAGATAGTTACCGAAGCCCGAGACCAGGGCCATGCCCACCAGGAAGACCATCGAGGTCCCATGCATGGTGAAGAAACGATTGAAAACATCCGGTTCAAGGAACGTGTTATTCGGGACGGCGAGCTGCAGGCGAATGCCCAACGCCATGAGCCCAGCGACCACCAGGAAGCCAATGGCCGTGCCGATATACATCAGGCCCAGCTTTTTATGGTCAACCGTGACGACCAGGCCGTGCAGCCGGTCAATCAACGAGATTGTTGGTTGCCTCACTCCCGGTACTGCGATTTCTTGAGTCGCCATTCTCGTTTTCCCGTCTTACTTCAAAGTTTGCAAGTAAGCGACAATTTGGTCCACTTCCGTGTCAGTCATCTGCATGTTCGGCATCAAACAACCCAACTTGATCCTTTGCGGATCGCGCACCCATAGGCGCAAGTTTTCTGCTGTATTTGGCGCCGCACCCGCCGCCAGCATTTCGCGACCCATCAAGTGAGTTAGGTCAGGGCCGAACTTTCCCTGCGCTGACGTGCCACGAATGGTGTGGCAATTGACACAGGAGTTCGCAAAGAATGACTTGCGACCGTCAGCCGCGGTCGTAGCTACCGAAGTCGCCTGTTGTTGATCTCTTACCCATCGATCAAACTCTTCCGGCGTTTGCACGACGACGCGGATCAACATCCGTGCGTGCTGTGTGCCGCAGTACTCGGCGCAGTTGCCGAGATAGGTGCCGGGTTTAGTGGGTTCAAACCACATACGGTTTTCGCGGTTCGGGATTAGATCAGTCTTGCCGGCAAGTTGTGGAACCCAGAAGCTGTGCGCGACATCCGCCGACTGAAGCTTGAGAAAGGCCGGTCGGCGCGTGTCCCCATTGCTGGCCGGTATGTGCAGTTCATTGGCCGTCACGATACCCAGTTCTGGATAACGAATCTCCCACCACCACTGATGGCCGATGACGGTCGCCTGGACTGCGCCGGGCGGCGACCTTCTGTCCTGAATGTCAGCGATCGTCCGCGACGTCACCAGGATCAGCACGAACACGATCAAGATCGGCAATACCGTCCAGGCAAGTTCTATTTGATTACTGCCGTAGACTTGCGCAGGCTCGGTCGCTTCATCTCCTTCACGATGCCGAAAGCGAACAATTGAGTAGAGCAGCAGACCACCTACAATGACGAAAATAATGGCGCAGACTGCTAGTACCAGAAACGAAGTCTCCTTGATTTCCTGAGCGGGTTGCGATAACGGGCTGAAGATGCTTGTGACGCCCTCGTTTTTTCCAGACGCGGATTCGACGTGGCCAAAGATGATGATGGAGAAGAGCGAAAACGCAAAAACGATCACTGCTTGCAGCGTTTTCTGATTACCGTACGAACGTAGCCTCATGCCAACTCCAAGATGAAATTAGTGGCCGTGACCAAACGGAAAATGAAACTTGACCCCTACCGTAAACATCGAAGGATTCAATGTGATGCGCGCCTTTACCGGCGTACCATCGGTGAGCACACCACGCGCGTTGACAGCTAACCAAACCTCTTTGAAATCGAAGAAGAGTGTGTACTTTGGATTCATTTCATATTCAGCGCCCCCCTGCACAACTGATCCCTAGTTGTTGTGAACCTTTAGGTCTTTTACGCTGCCGTCGAAATTCTTGAGAATGATGGCGCCCGTTCGTCGCTATGGTCGCGCTGGAGTGATAAGGCGCACCGAGAAATCCGACTCTCGAAAACCACCGGCTTGGCTTGAATGGCGCGGCGGGTATTTGTGCATCCCAGACCGGTTCGGCTTCGGGCTCATTGCGCTGCGAGGTTGCTGCTTTTTCCTGATTGCCGGAAGCTGATCCGTCCTGAGCGTACGCGCTTTGTGTCGCCAATAAGACCGAAAGGCAGCTTGCTGTTCTTATGAATGCTCTCAAACCATCGCTCCCTTCGACTTCGCCCTCCAGGCGCGTACAACTCTTTCCGAGCTCACCATGCGCAATGGGTGTACCAGATGAGGAAACGAATTTTATGCGGCAGTAATTGAATCAACGAGCAAGGTTGCCGGAATTGTCGGAGCGTGAGCGGTGGGTGTCGAGAACCTCGACCGACACTTGCTACACCCAGTGAGGATAGGGGTAGGAAGTTGTTGGCTGTTTTACACAGAAGGGGAGCGTGCCTCCACTCCGACCCGACAATGGTCGATGAACCTCACCTAACATTGGCAAACGGATTGCTTTAAGCGTCGAGCATGGATGCTGGATACATAACTGCGCTCGCCGCTCTGGGGGGTGCGGCACTCGGCGGCTTCACGTCTTTCGCGACTTCCTGGACTACGCAGCATGCGCAAATGAACGCCGATCGAATTGAGAGCAGTAAGTCCCGGCGTCAAAAACTCTATAAAGCTTTTATCGATGGCGCTTCGAAAGTTTATGGTGACGCACTGATCCATGACAATCTGGAATTGCCGGGCCTCATTGAGCTGTATGCACTGCTCAGTCGCATGCGTGTTATTTCTTCTGCCGCTGTGATCGATGACGCAGACAGGGTTGTTCGGGCGATTCTTGAGACCTATAACCAACCAAATAAGACTCCGATAGAAATAGAGGAGATGATCCGGAACGGGAGCGTGGATCTACTGAAAGGTTTCAGCGAAGCATGCCGGCGGGAATTTGAAGCGAATCTAAGGATTTAGCAATGTAGCCACTGTCTTGGCCGCACCGATGTTCATGATGGAACAAAAAACGAAAGGCGCAAAATGATTAGGACGACTGACAAGTTATCGAAGAGGACTCACACCCTCATTAAGCTCTGCAACGATCGTCTTGCGGACGCTGTAGATTTACAGCTGCAGTGCAAACATGCTTATTGGAACACCAGGGATCCCAATCTGGTGACGCTGCGCGAGACTTTTGATCAACTAAACGAGTCGGTCGAAGACTACGTCGACCGTATTGCCGATCGATGCGTCAAGATTGGCGGAGTCGCCAATTCCACTGAGCGTGTTTTGGCTACCTGGTGGCACTTGTTGTGTTCGCCGGACGCGGTCTGTCGCAATCATGCTCGAGTCATAGCGACCGCCCTGGAGTCATTTGGTGAACTCCTGCGTCAGACAACCGACACAGCCAACGAATTCGGTGACTTCGAGAGCGCCGAAATGTTTACTGAAATTTCGGACGGCGTTGAAAAATGGCACCTAACGCTCGTGACGAGTTGACTTCATCATGGGCATCCACCCGTTCCCGCTAAGTGAAACTTCAAGTAGCAGAGAGTACGATCAGTATTTTCTTGATCTCGCGCTTGCACTTGCCGCCAAGGGCGAAGGTCAGGTAAAGCCGAATCCGCTGGTCGGCGCCGTCGTGGTGAAGGAGGGCATTATTGTTGGCGAGGGCTTTCACCGCTACGAAGGAATCAAACACGCCGAAGTGTTGGCACTCGAAGCGGCCGGCGAGCTCGCGAAAGGCGCAACTGTCTACGTTAACCTGGAACCCTGTTGCCATCGAGGAGGCGGGAAACGCACTCCTCCTTGCTGCGAGGCTCTAATTGACGCTGGAATGAAACAGGTCGTCTGTTGCATCAACAGATCCGAATCCACGAGTTAACGGCGGAGGGTTTACTGCGCTGCGTGAGGCGGGTATCGCGGTGACAGTTGGCCCAAGGATTCTGCCGCGCGGACACTCAATGCCGAGTACCTAAGATCTGTCCTTACCTCGAACGCTTCACCACACTCATCTTTAACGCAGCTTCTCTTTTGATCCTGTTCTTTCTTCCGACCGCAGAATGTCGGATTGCACTTCCGATTACAAAATCACAGCCCCGGCAATTCCGACAGTGCTTTTCGTAGAACCGCAAATACCTCACTTATTCGATCGAACGCCCGGCCTCTCCCTTTGGTACATCCGTTGCCCTGAACACGGTCCGATGAATTATTCCAGCGCCAGAAACGAAACCAGAGAGGAAAGCATTTATGTCTTGATAAACCGATTAGCCGAACCGGTACGTGCGAACAGGGTTGGGCCGTGCGCTATCAACAAAGGAATTTGATGGCAAGCAAGCCCGGTGGTTTAAAGAGGCTGCAGTCGTTTCAGGACGGACCGGTAACCTGCCGAAGTTATGGACTGGCGGTGTGGAGTGATGGGGCAATTGCCGGCGTGCACGCCAGCGGGGGAATAACCATGAGGTCTACATCCCGAGCTACTGCATAAGTTCGCATGCAACGCGATGATCAAATTCCGGCTCACGTGCGTGCCGACCTCAGGCTAACCCTAAAAAAGCTTGCCTGGATTTTAGCCGCAGTTCTCGCTCTGAATTTATCAGTGCACGCTCAACAAACTGACGACGTGCAGAAGCAGGTACAACAACTTAAGCAGCAGTACGAGCAGACAACTCGTGAGTTACGATAAGGCATAAATTGTTTTAGAAAATTGGGTCAACGTTGGTAGGACGCATATTACCTATGGGAGCTATCACCGAAAGGAAAACCAATGCAATTTCGCCACTTGCAGGCAAGCCTGCCGACCCATCGTTGCT
>DATBRN010000038.1:0-5075 GCA_036560225.1 Pyrinomonadaceae bacterium
CAACTAATTCTACTTACGACGCGTGGTCGCCCGCCCGCGCTTACTCGCATTATCACGGAGGCGTGCGAATTCTTTCGGAGACGGCTTCATGCAGACTTGCCACTCCGATCACAGTCAGGTTTGACCAGTTGCGCAAGGGTGAAGGCTACGATCCGAGAAAAGAGTCAGCCACGTTTGGGCCAGTCTGGCGCGGCGGCGAATGGCATCTGCGCGACATCACAAACAATATGACGACGGCTGCGTTTATGTTGTTGCGGCATGCTTCGGAGAAGCGTGAAGAGTGGTTGAAGAGGTTTTACGACATTGCGAAGGATGCGGTGCGACCGAAGGCTCACGGCAAGCTATTCGCGTTTCTTTTGCCTTACCAGAAAGACGACCCTGAGAGTGACGCACATCGTTCAGCGCTCTTAAGTATCTTGAAACGAGGCGGAGTCGAAACTCAGGCCGTAAAGACATTCCGCCTGAATGGCATTGTGTTTCCACAGGGAACCACGGTCATCCGCCTTGATCAGCCTTACGGACTATTTGCCAAGGCCTTGTTGGAACGCCAGGTCTATCCAAATCTGCGAGATGCTGAAGGTCACCCAATTCAACCTTACGACGTTACGGCGCACTCGCTCGCACTCTTAATGGACGTGCCAGTAACGCCGATTTACTCGCCGATCACCTTAAAGTCCGCATTGGAGAGAGGTGGGTACGCTTGGGTAAGCGGTTGTGATCACCCGGTCACATCAGGGCTTTATCGATCCTCCGTGCCTTCGATGGACGAAGGCTGGACGCATTGGGTCTTCGAAAATCAAGCTCGATCAAACGGATGTTTTCGTTATCAGTCCATCAGTGATCGGGAAATCAAATCCCATAAGCTGCAGAAATACCATGCAATCATACTTCCTGACCAAGCTCCGGCCACGATCCTCAATGGCTACAAACCTGGAATAATGCCGTCCGAATACACTGGCGGACTGGGACAGGCAGGCGTGAAGGCATTGCGTGAGTTTGTCGAACAGGGTGGCTCTCTAGTCTGTCTGAATCGCGCTTCAACTTTTGCCATCGAACAATTCAAACTGCCGCTCCGCGATGTGGTTGCCGATGTATCCGAAAAAGATTTCTTTGTGCCCGGTTCGATTCTGAGCATTGAACTCGACACCTCGCACCCGCTTGCTGAAGGGATGCCGAAAGAATCCATCGCCTGGGTTGAGGATTCGCCAGTGTTTGAAGTTGTCAGAACCGGCAACATTAGCGACCGGCTAAGCATTCCTGACTCGAATGTCCACGTCATTGCACGCTACCCGGCCGACAAGAATCCGCTGCTTTCAGGCTGGCTGCTAGGCGAGAACCGGATCCGAGGAAAGGCGGCCCTCGTCGAAGTCACGATGGGCAAGGGACGCATAATTCTCTTCGGCTTTCGTCCGCAATATCGCGGCCAGTCGCTCGCAACCTATCCGCTGTTCCTCAATGCAATCAGTGGCAAATAATGAATCCGCAGGAATGTCGCGGGCCAAGCTGGTGGTGGCGGTGGTCGCCAGTTTGTACTTCCTTTGGTGCGCCTATGATCCTTACCAATGGCATTTGATCGATGGCGTGAATCTCGTCATTCACGAGGCAGGGCATCTCATCTTCAGTCCATTCGGAGAATTCATGATGATTGCCGGAGGCTCACTCTTCCAGGTAATCATGCCGACTCTGTTCGTCGGCTATTTTGCGTACAGGCACCAATATTATTCGGCAGCGCTGGTGCTCTTCTGGGTTGGTGAAAGTATTCTGAATGTTTCCATCTACGCCGGAGACTCGCTGGCGCTACAACTGCCCTTGCTCGGTGGCCAGGATTCAATCCATGACTGGAATTACATGCTCGGTGTTTTGAATCTACTTCCAGCAACAGCGAAGATCGCCGCCGGAATCCGACTGTTGGGAACGATTGTCATTGCACTTGCCGCTCTTGGATCAATTAGATTCGCAAAATCCCACCACAACTGAGAGCGATAGGTCCGCTTTGCCTTCCCTCTTAGAAACCCATTCCAGCTGCTAAGAAAAAGATCTAGTTACTTAACCTCAGGGTAAGGAAGGCGGGCTTGCCCCCGCTCTTTGATTACCACTCCAGCTGCCAAGAAAATTGATCTAGTTACTTAACTTCAAACAGCTTGAGCTTAAGTAACTTTTGTCATTACTCTGCTGGCTTGAGATCTTTTCCACCAGCGGGGGCAAGCCCACCTTCCTTACCCTGAGGTTAACCAACTTGTATTATTACCTTGCTGACTTGAGAGCTCTTCAATGAGCGGATTAACTCCGATTTAACATTGAGCACACGAATTCTGGAAGTACTGAAGGCGTGTTCCAGAAGGTGTCATTCCGGTTTTTGGAACTTGCTGGTTGTTTCTCGCGTATAATGACCTAGACGACAGGCGCGGTGGCTGGTTACATAACACACACGCTGTCGTGGCCGAAATGGTCACCTTTCTCATAACTTCCTTTTTAATTCTAGCTTTCATAGCTATCGCGATTTATTTCTGGCAAAAACCGGCTTCGCAACCCGAAGCTGAGGCGCTGTTGCCGCCGCCGCCGGGCCGTGGGCTGTTTATTGACAGCAGCACGGTTGCCGCCCAGGCTGCGGAAGACACACGTACCGAAGCCGAGTCGGAACGCATAGCAAAACGATCTGAAATAATTGAGCGCGCAAAAAGCGGTGAGAAATCAGTTCTCCTGGAAACCCGCAACGATGAGACTCTCTACGAGGAAACATTGAATTTGCTGGTCGCCGGCGCCGACTCTGATTCTAAGTTGCTTTCGCTTGTTTCCCATGTCACCCGGCACGAGTTACCGGTTAACAAGAAACTTGCGGAAAGGTTTATAGATTCATACAAAAACTCAGCGGACCGTAACTCAACGGCGAAGATGCTGCATATTGCTGCCCTTGCTGACGATGCTGCGGTTTATGAGCGGGCGGTAGAAGTCGCTTTAGCGTTTTGGCGCGAAGGTCGTCTACCTGAAGTCTCTCCGCAGGAGTTACGCTCTATACTCGAAGGTGAATTCTGGATACTATCGTCACCCACGCGAAGCTCAGGCGCAGGTTTCCTCCTGAAGCGGGCGCTCGCGAGCGCGCGCCGCGAATTGGATGCGGCCCACAATGCTTAACCCAACAGAAAACTCCCAAACCCCCTTAACTGAAAGAGGTAAGATCCATGGAAAACTTTGACATCGCTTCAGCGCTGCCACTAATCGTCGCAGTAGTTGTTCTACTCATTGTTCTGCTGGTTATCCTGAGACGGATTCTGGTCAACGTTGATGCGCGTGAGATAGCGATCAAGGAGCGGCGATATGTGGGCGCAAAGATGCCACCGGGAAGAGTAGTAGCCACAGAAGGTGAAGTCGGAATCCAGGCAGATGTACTCAAGCCGGGCCTCCACCTGATCAAGTATCCGTTCGAGCGTGTCGTCAGGAAGGTTCCTCTGATTGAGATTGGCGCTGACGAACTGGGCATCGTCGAAGCCGTTGACGGCGAACCGATGCCGCCGGGCAGGATCTTTGCTCCTGACCGAGCGCAGAACGCTCACAATAACTTTCAGGATCCGATCGCTTTCATCAAGCAAGGCGGTGTAAAGGGCATTCAACTGAGGACGCTTCCGCCTGGATTGTGGCCCATTCATCCGTACCTTTTCCGAATGTCGATAGCGAAGACGACCGTGATCCCGCAGGGAAAAGTAGGAGTCGTAATTGCAGCCGATGGCGGTTCGCTCGATCCCGGACGTTTGCTCGGCAAGGCTATTGAGGGTCATCTCAGCTTTCAAAACGCTGAGCTCTTCGTCGGTTCCGGCGGTCAGCGTGGTCCACAAGTTGACATTCTGACCCCGGGCACCTACCGCGTACTGACACAGTCCATCCCGCTTGAGGGTGGCGACGAAGTGAAACCCGGCTTGTTTACTGTCAGGCTCTACGATGCAACAGTGATTAACGAAAACCAAATTGGTCTGGTCGAAGCACTGGACGGTGCGCCATTGAATGCCGGCGATTACGTGGCGGAGTCGATTCCAGGCCACGACAACTTCCAGGATGGTTCCGAGTTCATTAATAGCGACGGCCAGCGCGGGCCACAAAAAGACATCTTGCTGCCGGGCACCTACTACGTTAACCCACAGCTCTTCAAGGTCATCCCTGAAAGTGCGAAGGAAGTGAAGCCGGGTGAGGTCGCGGTCATAGTTTCCAACACCGGCAAGGACCCGTCCGAAGAGATCCGCCGGCAGATGGCCGCGAAAGTGCGCGACCGGATGGAGCGCGAAGAGAAAGAGCAAGCTGAGGAAACCGTGGCACGGCTTGACCGGATGGACGACCACCGCACTGCGGAAGAGATCAAGAGCGAACTGTTGAGTGGCGATCCCGCCGATCGCCGGCTCGATGAAGGCGCGCACGAAGCCTACGTCGTGCCTGAGGGCTATCGCGGCATACAGGAAACAGTAGTTGGACCAGGACGCTACTACGTAAACACACTGGCGATTAGTCCGATCATTATTCCAACAACTAACCTGACTGTTGAATGGACTTCAGGAGAGGTCGCCAACACCTTCAATCCCTTTGAGGTAATCTCGAAAGACGGCTTCACGATGCAACTGGAAGTGCGCGTGGTCTTTCGCGTGAAGCCTGAAGATGCGCCTTTCATGGTCGCGAAGATCGGTGGCATCGATCGCCTGATTCAAAACGTGATGCATCCCCTGATCGATTCCATCTTTCGCAACCAGGCGTCGGAATCTTCAGCGATGGCTTACTTGCAGAACCGTCACGAAGAACAGGAACGTGCCGAAGCTCGGGTTCGTGCTCACCTACTCAAGTATCACGTCGATGTGGTCAACGTGCTGATCTGCCACATTCACCTGCCGGAAGAGTTGATGAAGACGCAAACTGAGAAGATTCTCGCTGAGCAGCGCCAGAACATGTATAACGCGCAACGAGAAGCTGAAGAGAAGCGGATTCAACTGGAAAGAACGAAATCACAAGCGGACAACCAGAAAGATTTGATGGCCGCAACTGTGGGCGTCGAGATTGCCGGCAAACGCGCGGAACAGCGCAAGTCGGAAGGTGAGGGC
>DATBRN010000039.1:0-4162 GCA_036560225.1 Pyrinomonadaceae bacterium
AGTCGTCCGCTTCGCGGACTGCGGTTGTCATTATCACGCCGCATCCCAGCAATGAATTGCTGGGCTATTCTCATAGCGTCCGCTTCGCGGACTGGGTTTGTGTCGATTGCTGCGAGCTTCATTCATGAATAATCCGGGCTACGGCCACAAGGAAGGGAGCAGCACCGTAATCAAATGACTAAAGTCAACGCAGAAGCTTTACCGGCGCCCCGACGTGAACCAGTGACGATTGAAACTCATCGCATTGAAGCTGAAAGTGAGTACCTTACGGACGCGGAGCGCCAAGAGTTGGAGCAGATAGTGGGCCATCCTTTTGCAAAGGATCTCAGACGAAATTCGCCCGTTTTCTATTCCTTTTTATTGGAGCGTAAAGTTGAAAGGGCAGAACTGCTATCTGAAGAGGAGATTAGAACATACCGTTTGGCGGCTAAAGGGATCTTGAGACTGTCCGATGAAGAAATAGAACGGCGACTAAGTAGCAGTCTTTGCGGGAGGCAATTGCCTGGTACCTTGGGACGGCAAGGGCCGTACGATGCGAGCCTGAGCAGGTAGTCATAGTCGCTGGCTCACAGCAGGCGATTTACCTGGCGGCCCTCGTGCTGCTCGATAAGGGCGATTCTGTGTGGATCGAGGATCCCGGTTATCTTGGCGCGCGCGGCGCATTCCAAATAGCCGGAGCGTGTCTCATCCCCGTTCCAGTAGACGAACAAGGTTTGAGGGTCAGTGATGGTGTGAGACTTGATCACAATGCACGGCTGGTTTACGTGACACCCTCCAATCAGTATCCCTTGACGGTTACGATGAGCCTGCCCCGGCGTCTCGAACTTTTGGAGTGGGCCGAAAATTCCGGCGCTTGGATAATCGAGGATGACTACGACAGCGAGTTCCGCTATAGCCGTCGCCCCATTGCCGCTCTTCAAGGTTTAGACAGATATGGCCGGGTGGTTTATCTGGGCACTTTCAGCAAACTGCTGGTACCCACTTTGCGCATCGGCTATTTCGTGCTGCCGCCAGAGCTGGTGGACGTTTTCTCGGCCGCCAGCAGTCTTATCAGCCGCCACCCTCCTGCCTTGCAGCAGATTGTTTTAACTGACTTCATAGAGCAAGGGCACTTGGCGCGCCACATCAGGAGAATGCGGACCCTGTACATGGAACGACAGGCCGAGTTCATCGAGGCCGCCCGCGGCGAACTGGGCGGTCTCCTTGAGATCACAGCGCCTGACGCTGGCACACACGTGGTTGCAAGGCTTCCGCCCGGCGTGGATGCTCGCGTCGCCGCTCGTTCGGCGGAGCTGCATGGGGTTGAAACCAGGCCGCTGTCTAACTATTTCCTTAACGGATCGGGTTCAAACAGTCTGATATTAGGGTATGGGGCATTTACCAAAAGGCAAAGCCTTGCCGGCATGCGAAAGTTAGCTGTGGCGCTGGGTCAGCACGAACGATAACTTTTCAGAAGGTCTGCGCTTTGTTTATAGACATCAAGCTCGATCTTCTTGCTGCCATATTCAACCAGCCATTTACGCTCCACCTCCAAAGTCCGCCGAGTCATTCGATGTCCCCTGCGCTAATCAATCTCCCCAGCTCCACGCTGCGGAGCCGGCGATGGCAAGGCCCTTAACTCGCGGCAATCGGGTCGACTTTCACCTCCGAGCGCCACGCCTGCCAATAATGCATGGTGCGTCCGACGAATGCCCCGGGCTTTTCGGCATAAATTCTCGCTCCTAGTAACTTCGCTTTCACCTGCAGCTCGCCGCGGCGCTGGTCAATGAGTGCAACCAACGCCTCTATCTCAGCCTCGTCATCGGGTCTTTTCGATTGTTCCAACACTCTTTCGCGCAGAATGGCAAGGTCATGGTCGTCGCTCAGGTATCCGCCCAGGGTCTTCAACTCGTCCTCCACCTCTTCCATCACCTTTGGCCAAAGCGGCTTTAAGACGTGAGTCTGATAGAGGAAGTGCTTAACCTGCTTGCGCCATTCATGCAGGTTCTCAATGCTGGGCTGTTTACATGCGGTGGCGAAGCCAGCGCGACCCTGTTTAAAGACCTGCCGTAGCCCTTGGCATAGGCCGCCGCCGTTGTGCATCACGGGCCACTCTTCTACTCGTCGCCGCGCTGCCCGCAGCGACTTCGCCGCCTCAGCCATCGCCCTTTTCTTATCCGCTTGCCGCTCTCTCTTCGAACGCAGCAATGAGCCACGCACGTCGCCGAAGGCGCCCGTGGATAGTTGATCGGCGAAGTGTTCGGTTAACTTGTCTACAATCTCAACCAGGGCCGCGCTGTCACGCACCTTCGATAACTTCCGAGCCGCGTCCCGGTAAGCCGTATTTTCCGATTTATAGACCTTGTTCCCGAGCAGGTCCCTGATGAGCCGCAAGAGAGCGCGCGTCTTCTTGATGCAGACGCGGGCATCGTGAATGGCTTCGTCCTTATTTCGCACCGTTGGCCTCAGATGATCCAGAGCCTTATCTATCTGCTCAAGCACCATCCGCTTGACCCCATCGGTAGGAGCTTCTTTGTCTCGTAATCGGTAACCCATATGCTGTCACCCACCCGATCTGTTACTCCATTTGGACTGAAATTCACTCCTTGTCCAAAATTTTCCGCAGCGCTTCCAGCTTCACTTGAGTTGACGCCCGCTGCCTCAATGTAAACAAACTTTCTTAAATCTAACCGCTTTAGGGTTATCGGCTTTATTGATGTCGTCGGCTTTAGCATTCAACCTGGTGAAGTATGCGGGTGCGGCCTATTTGATTTACCTTGGAATAAAAACTTTTTTCACACAAGAAAGAATCGAATCGACGACAGTTAAGAAAGCTGCGTTAAGCCGTGTCTTTTATCAAGGCGTCGTCGTTAACTTACTCAATCCCAAAACTGCCTTATTCTTTTTCGCGTTTTTGCCACAGTTTATTGACGTTGCTTGGGGGCGCACTCGTAATGCAAGTCGTACTATTGGGAGCAATCTTAGTTTTTCTTGGTACTTTGAGCGACTCGATCTATGCGCTGGCGTCGGGCAGCATCGGCAACTGGCTGCGCGGAAATCTAAATTTTCTACGCGCGCAACGATATTTCGCAGGCAGTGTTTATATTGGTCTGGGCGCAGCAACGGCTTTGAGCGGAGCTCAGAGAAAATAGGCCTGGAGGAAACTCTTGGAAAGTTGTGGGACAACATGGGATAAAAAACTTAAGTTGAAACAGTGATGGTTGGTTTCTTAATTTGGTACACGACGTGTTCGACGGTTTCTCCATGAAGATTCGTTTTTTCCCGCCGCTCTGTCATAACGCCACCGATTTTTTCAATGGCTTTTTGCGACCGGACATTCATTGGCCCAATTAGGAAAACAACGCTTTCCACAAATTTAAAAGCATGGTCTAACATCAGGTGCTTCAATTCCCCGTTGTACTTTCCGCCCCAATGGGAGCGGGCAAGAAACGTCCAACCGATCTCAATTTCTCTCCTCTGGGGTTCAAATCCGAAGTACCGTGACGAACCAATAATCTTTTGTGTCTTCCGGTCTATGACAACAAAGGCACCTCCAGATTCTAACGCCTCTCGAAAAAATTCCTTGAACACCTCTTCCTTGTAACGATCGTGGGCTGGATGTTGCTCCCAAACCAGCGGGTCGGAAGCCACTGCGAACAGGCTTTCCCAATCTTCCGGTCTAAGAGGCCGAACTTCAAGAAGATCGCCCACAAGGTGAGGCTGCAGTGCAAAGGTTTCACGCCGATTCAGTTCCTGATTCAAAAACTCTTGATGGCTCATGGAGGACACGATGGAGAAAGACGCTTCGAAATTCAAAGGGAAATTCAAGGACAAATGAAAACAAAAGTGGGATTGCTGGTTATGTGCATCATGCGCGCTGGCTGCTGCATTGCGCTATTTGCCAAAACAATACAACGCGCTTCGAGTTCTGATGTAAATCCGCCCGTCTGCAATCGCCGGTGTCGCGAAGCACTCGTCATCCAACTCGTTCACCGCGAGTATCTGCCAGTCGCCGGCGGCCTTCAACACAGACACCTCACCAGCCTCGCCGATGAGGAAAACCTTGTCGTCGGCGGCAACCGGGGAAGAAAAATACTTGTCGATCGCACCATGCAGGCGTCCTTGTTTGATCACATTGCCGGTCGCCGGATCAAATGAGCTCAGAATCCCGCTATCGTTGATC
>DATBRN010000040.1:0-4856 GCA_036560225.1 Pyrinomonadaceae bacterium
CGCTCTGGCGCGCGGCGCCGATCGAGCGATTCATGTTGTGGGCGACAACCTTGGACATCTCTCTCCCTACGCAACCGCGGGCGTGTTGGCAGAGACAATTCGCGAAGAGAAAGCTGATCTCGTGCTGACCGGTTTGCAGTCTGACGATTTTGGCTACGGGCAGACTGGCGTGATCCTTGCCGAGTTATTGGGCCTGCCGCATGCAACAATCGTGATTGAAGTTGACGCCTCCGGCGAAAAGCTCCGCGTCAAGCGCGAGCTCGAGAGTGGGTGGTATCAATGGTACACGATGCCAACGCCTGCTTTGCTGACAATCCAATCTGGTATTAGCCAGATTCGTTATGCCACCTTGAAAGGCATCATGGCGGCGAAGAAAAAAGAAATCAAGGAAGTTACTCCGGCCTCAGAAAGCGTAAGTCGTCCTTCGCACCAGAAGATCGAAAAGATCTACTTGCCACAAAAAACGAAGCAGACGCAGTTGCTCGGGAATGGTGATGCCAAAGCAGGGGCAGTTGAACTTGCACAGAAGCTACACGCAGAAGCGCGTGTGATTTGATCTGGAACAATCCATGAGTCAAGGCATTTTAGTTTTCATTGAGCACCGCAATGGTGCGCTTAACAAGACATCGATCGAGGCAATTGCGGCGGCGCAGAGTCTCAGTTCGCAACTGCAACAACCGGTCAGTGCGGTTGTTCCGGGATCTGACGTGAGTAGCCTGGCACAGGAGATTGCAAGTTACGACTTGGCGAAAGTTTTAACTATTACTCACGATAAGTTGGCTGACTACACGCCTGATGGATACACCGACGCGATGGAAGCCGTGATCCGGCAACTCGGTCCGCAACTGGTCGTCATGCCGCATACGTACCTGGTTCGCGACTTTGCGCCCAAGTTGGCGGCCCGTTTTGGCAAATCCTTGATTAGCGATTGCATACGGGCACAGGTGGCGGGCGGCTCAATCACGTTTACGCGTCGTATTTTCCTCGGGAAGCTCGACGCGGACGTAGTTTCCGATGGTGAGGCGCCAGTCTTCGCGACATTCCAGTCAGGCGCGTATCGACCGGATCAGGCCGCAAAGGGAAGCGGTTCTCCTATCGAACCGATCGAGGTCAAGGTCGGCGAGATCCGTATGACGCCAGAGGCGCCGTTCCAGGAGGTCAAACAGGCCGTAGACCTGAGCAAGGCAGACATAATCGTCGCCGTTGGTCGTGGTATTAAGAGCAAAGACAATCTCGCCCTCGCGGAGAAGCTAGCGGAAGCGCTCGGCGGTGATTTGGCTGCTTCACGGCCTATCTGCGATGCCGAGTGGTTGCCGATTGACCGGCAGATTGGATCTTCGGGACAGACAGTAGCTCCGAAGCTTTACGTTGCGCTTGGCATCTCCGGCGCCATCCAGCACCTCGTCGGCATGAAGAACTCTGGGACGATTGTGGCGATAAACAAAGATCCCGAAGCGCCCATCTTCGATATTGCTGACTACGGAATCGTCGGTGATCTCTTTGAGGCTGTCCCAGTGTTGACAGAAGAGATTAAGAAGATCAGGGGTCTCAGTTAAATGTTGTCTGAAATTGACAGATCTCCGCGAGAGTTGATCAGAAGTTAAGTTGAGCCCGCGCAGCGGGGGATAGCCACTGAGCGAGAATAGAGTCGCAGTCATCGCACTATCGCACGCTTTGCGCGCTTCGCTTTCTTCTCGATCATTAACCTGGGGTTCTGCTCCGCTCCATCCCAGGGCGGGGTCCCCAGCCGGGCAGCCCGGCTGGGGTGCAAGACTTTATGCTTTCACCCGCTACGCGGGTTTGGAAGGGAATACTGCCTGAATTTCTTTCAGGATTTCATCCACCTTCCATTCATTGCCTCGATAGACTTTAACAATCTTGCCATCTGGACCGATCACTGCCGTACGCAACGAGTGAATGACCTGTTCGGTCCCCTTCGATGAGTCCTGGTAATACCGCATTCCAAAATACTGCGCAATTCCTTTCACTTCGTCAGCGCTTCCAGATGCAAACTCCCAGTGCTCGAACTTTTCATCCGAGTACTTACCGGTATATGCAGCGCCGTAGCTGCGCAGGACTTTTGGCGTGTCGTATTCGGGATCAAAACTGACGCTTAGCAGATGTGTTTTCTGGTACAGCTCCGGTTGTTTTTGTAGTTCACGATCAATGGTCGCGAAGTTACTGCTCATGAGTGTGCATTGCCCAGGGTCCTGGCAACGCGTGTATATGAAGGTTAAGACAAGCGCTTTGCCCTTGTAGTCGTGAAGACGAATCGGTTTGCCATCCTGATTCACGAGGCGATAGTCAGGGACTTCGTCACCCGGCTTTGGCTCTGTACCTTCACCGCTGGTTGCGAAACCCGTGTCAGAGCTCTCCCTCGTTATCACAATGTCTTCCAGCCATGACTTCACACCGTCAACAATCAGCGTCGCCGTAATCTGATCCCCTGGCGCAACTTCGTGAGGAGACTCAAAGACCCAATCCGACTCTTCGCTCACCGCAAACGGCATGGTCATGCCGGTCATATAATCTTTGATGTCTTCGTGAGCGACTGTAATTTGATGTTTATCTTTCTCGACTGCTACAACCGTGCCTTTCAGGTCGTAGCGTTTTTCGGTCGGTGAGTGAACGCGCTCGTGCCGTTGGCTTTGGCAGCCGGCAAGGTTGACGACAACAAGAACAGAAACAGCAAGCAAGATTAGCGGTACAGTCTTCCTGGCGCTAAACACTGGGACCGCGGGCGTCTCGCCCGCAATGAGCGCAGTAGCGCGAACAACCCGTTGCCACATAGTCCACAAACCCTTTAATTAGCCCCGCTACCGCAGCTGACTTTATTAGTTTTTGAGTCAGCCCAGTTGCTTTTTATTTTCTCCACTCAATGGGGAACAGTGATCCCGCCTTTTGGGAGTCGAGCCTTACGCCAACCAGTTCCGCGGCCCGCGCCAATACAGGATCGCGCTTCGCAGCCAGGTCGGCGGCTGTTGGCAGAATGGTCTCGTCAGGAATCACACCCACTTTTTCAAGGCTCTTGCCGTCAGACATGATCACATCTGCGTCCGTAATGCTAACACCCCAAAAGGCAACAACGTCGAGCCCGGATTGATGAGGGAAAAACCTCGACTCCATAACGGCGCCTGCTGAAGTGTCGCCCAAAACAGTGCCGCGGTGCTCAAGCTGAAGCAATCTGGCGAATATCTCAGCCGCCGAACCCGATCGACTGTCAACGAGAGCGACCACCTGTCCCTTAAAAACCTTTTCGCCGCGCGTCTTGGCCTCTTGCGGCTTCATTTCTTTTCGCCCTTTCCGGTCGGCAATCTTGATATCGTGATCGAAGAAATAGCCTGCAAAACGCTGAAGGGCTGAGACGTACCCACCTGGATTTCCACGGAGATCGAGGATCAGGGACTTGTGCTTGCGAACCCTGCCCATGAGATCGTCTACCTCTGCCTCTTCCAGTTCGAAATTCGGCAGCTTCCAGATAAGCAGTTCGTCGCCGGCGTCGAGGTAACGCTGTCGATTGAAATGCGCGGCGGTCTCTTCTTCACGGATGAATTGGTATATGTCACCGCCGGTTAAGTCCATCACCCGCTTGCGCTCAGTTATCTTAGCGAGGACGACGAGATCCTCCTCTTTGCCACTTGGCTTTCTGACTGTCAGTCGCATTCCAGGTTGCGGGCGCAAGGCCTTGAAGTAGTACTGTATCTTCCAGAAGTTATCCCGGGTTGGCCCAGTGTCGTTGATCGTCCAAATCTCATCTCCCTCCTTGAGTCCTTTTGCCTCCGCGTCGCTCCCAGGCTTCACGGCAGTTACGAGGCACTTATCGCCGACCATTTGCATTTCCCAACCATACTCAGTCCGAGCGCTGCGTCCCGGAGGAACAAAGTAAGTATGGGAATCCTCCAGGTCGACCAGGGCTTGAGCGATGATCCCAAAAATGTGTCCAATGGAAGTCGCCGTATTGATCTTCTCGTCCGCAGCTTTCAGGCGTGCCTCGATGTCCATGCCATGGAATGATGGATCGTAATAGTTCTTCTTCAATTCTGACTTTATCTGGCTAATCATTTCATGGCCACGAGCTTTGTCATACCCTGCGGCTTTCATCTCCTGGGCCCGAAGCGATTGTCCCGGAAGGGAGATACAAATCGCAGCGGCGATGAGAACGGGAATGGTTGATGAGGCTTTCTTAGAATTCATGGTGCTCATTGTTTTCTCTGATATTTAAGGATTTTAACGGCGTCACTATCGCGGCAGGCACTAAAAGGCTGTGCGAAAGGAAATAACCCGAACTTACTCGGAAAACGAACTGATCTGGCAAATTGTAAGACAATAGACCGTGCGCGGCAAAACTACCGATATTCCCGTCAGGTCCCAAGGGGAGCGCGTGCTCTTGGCGTCAAAACGTATGCTAGGATGCCTTTCGAACGAAACGAGCCTTGCTTGTTGCAGGTTGGAGAGACTTTTTCATGAGCGAAGCTAAACAACGTGAACGTGCGGAGCTGCTGGACGGCGCGGGAATCGCTGTTCAAATCAAGCAGGACGTCGCGCGGGACGTGGAGCAACTATTAGCCGAACATCAAGTGAGACCGAGCCTGGCTACTGTTCTTGTGGGCGATGATCCGGCGTCGGCAGTCTACGTAAGAAACAAGATCCGCGCGTGTGAAGAAGTTGGAATACGCTCCGAACATCATGCCCTACCGGCAACGACGACTATAAAAGAACTGATGGACCTGATTACCTCACTAAACCAGCGCGATGACGTGGACGGAATTCTGGTCCAGTTGCCTCTGCCTGCCGAAATAGATGAGGCGAGAATAATTGAAGCGATCGATCCGGCAAAGGACGTCGACGGGTTTCAT